>CALKZS010000073.1 GCA_938002835.1 uncultured Dokdonia sp.
ATTTGCTTTCGCGAAAGCAAGAAACAGTATTGAAATTTTGTTTATATTTTATGGTTAAATATTAAACAAAATAATAGCTTTTCAGTATATTTACAACTCACTAAAGAAAGGGTTTGTATGAAAAATGTAGTCAAAACAAAGTTTAGTATAAAAGATTTAGAGAGTTTAAGTGGTATTAAAGCGCATACTATTAGAATATGGGAAAAACGCTACAACCTACTTAACCCAAATAGAACTACAACTAATATTAGAACCTATTCTCTTTCTGATTTACAAAAACTCCTCAATGTTGTTTTTCTAACAAATAATGGATACAAAATATCTAAAATTGCTCGTCATTCTACTCAGGAAATTATAGAAATTGTATCAAAATTAGTACGTGAAACAAGTTCGGCAAATGAAGATCACGCGACTAACTCTTTCAAAATCGCAATGATGAATTTTGATCAAAACTTATTTCATAATACATATAATGCTTTAAAAGATTCTAAAACATTTGAAGATATCTTTTATGAATCATTTTTACCGCTTTTACACGAGATAGGTTTATTATGGCAAACAGATACTATTAACCCTTCTCACGAGCATTTTATCTTTAATTTAATAAAGCAAAAAATACTCATAAACATAGAGCGAAAACAACAAATTACTCCTCACTCACAAGAACAAACATTTGCGTTATACTTGCCTGAAAATGAGATCCACGAGTTAGGACTACTTTTTCTTAATTATGAACTCATATCTAATGGATATAAGGTAATTTATTTAGGACAAAGTATTGCCTTAAATCATCTTAAGTATTTATCCATTAACCACCCAAATCTAGCTTTTGCGACCTATTTTACTGTAGCCCCAGAGATTGATGGAATAGATGATTATTTTAAAGAGTTTAATTCGATTTTTGGAGATCAAAAACTAAATTTATACATCTTAGGTGCTATAACATCAAAAATAGATGAAGATGCCATCCCTGATAATGTACACTTAATGCTAAGCATAAGAGAGTTTGCAAATAAAATCAAAAAGAAAACTACGCTTTTTTATGCATAAAAAAATTGCTGTCATAGGTTCTGGATTTTCCTCATTATCTGCTGCGTGTTATCTGGCTAAAGCAGGTCACGACGTTTATCTTTTTGAAAAAAACGACACATTAGGAGGTAGAGCTCGTCAATTAAAACGTGAGGGCTTTACTTTTGATATGGGCCCCAGCTGGTACTGGATGCCAGATATATTTGAGAAATTTTTTAATGACTTTGACAAAAAAGTATCTGACTACTACACTTTAGAAAAATTAAATCCTGCCTATAAAGTATGGTTTTCTGATGATATTATAACTATAGGGGACACCCTAGATAAAATAGCTCTAGAATTTGAAAGAATAGAACCAGGAAGCTCTCCAGCCCTCAAAAAATTTATCACAAAAGCAGGCGTAAATTATGACATTGCCATAAACGATGTTGTGAATAAACCAGGACTATCTCCTTTTGAACTAGTGACACCAGAAACCGCTGTTCGTGTTAATCAATTTTTTAAAACCATAAGTGATGATGTTAGAAAAGCCTTTAAAAATGAAAAACTCGTTTCTATTCTTGAATTTCCAGTTTTATTCTTAGGAGCAAAGCCTAATAAAACACCTGCATTTTATAGGTTTATGAATTATGCAGATTTTGGATTAGGGACTTGGCACCCAAAAGGGGGTATGCATCAAGTAATACAAGGAATGATCACTCTTGCCAAATCATTAGGAGTACGAATGACTACAAATGCTGCTATCTCTAAAATTAACGTAAACAACAATACAGTATCATCTATTACTGTAAATAAAAAAGAAATATATACAGACTACATTGTAAGTGGCGCAGATTATCATCATACAGAAACATTACTTGATGCTCACTACAGACAGTACAGTGCGTCTTATTGGGACTCTAGAGTTTTTGCACCTTCTTCCTTATTATTTTATGTAGGATTTGATAAAAAATTTGAAAAGGTAGCCCATCACAACCTTTTTTTTGATACAGATTTTGATGAACACGCCAGAACAATATATGATGATCTTGCTTGGCCAGAAGAACCTCTCTTTTATGCAAACTTCCCCTCTGTTAATGATAATACAATGGCACCCGAAGGAAAAGAAAATGGGTTTTTCTTAATACCCATTGCTCCAGGAGTAGAAGATACAGAGGCTTTAAGATCACAATATTTTGACATTATAATGGAAAGACTAGAACGGTTATCTGGTCAAGACTTTAGAAATCACATACTTTTTAAACAATCTTTTTGCGTTAAAGATTTTATAAGTGAATATAACAGCTTTAAAGGAAATGCTTACGGAATGGCAAATACACTAAAACAAACTGCTTTTTTAAGACCTAATCTTAGAAGTAAAAAGGTTAAAAATTTGTACTTTACAGGACAATTAACAGTTCCAGGGCCAGGTGTTCCTCCTGCATTAATTTCTGGAAAGCTAGCTGCTAATCTCATTGCAAAAACAAAAATCTAGTTATGAAAACACTTTTTGACACTGTCTCTAGAAGATGTGCTATGGTTGTTACAAAATCATATAGCACTTCCTTTGCAAGTGCAACAAAAATGCTTGCCCCAAGCATTAGACAAGATATTTATAACATATATGGTTTTGTAAGACTTGCAGACGAAATTGTAGACTCTTTTCACGATTATGACAAGCCTGTTCTTTTTAAACGTTTTGAAGATAATTTAGAAAATGCATTAATTGATAAAATAAGCCTCAACCCAATACTTAATGCTTTTCAAGAGACTGTACACAAATATAATATAGAACGTCACCTCATAGCTTCTTTTATGAAAAGTATGAGACTAGACCTCACTAAAGCAGAATACCTTACAGATCAAGAATACAAAGATTATATATATGGAAGCGCAGATGTTGTAGGACTAATGTGTCTTCAGGTATTTGTAAAAGGAGATCGTGATAAATACGAAACACTTAAAGAAAGTGCAATGAGCCTGGGATCTGCATTTCAAAAAGTAAACTTTCTTAGAGATTTAAAAGACGATTTTGAAGGACTTAACAGAACGTACTTCCCAAATACAAACCTCAACGACTTAAACGAAGCTTCAAAACAAGAAATCATTAATGACATAGAGCAAGACTTTGCAAAAGGACTTGCAGGAATTGAAAAACTTCCTATAGAAGCAAAATTTGGTGTTTACACAGCATATCGTTACTATAAAAAACTGCTAGTAAAGCTCAAAAGTGTACCTTCTGCCGAAATTAAAAACACCCGCATACGAGTACCAGACTATGTAAAAGCAAGCTTACTGGCACGTAGTTATGTAAAATATAGACTCAACCTTATATAATATTATTTTAATGCAAACAATTATCTGGATCTTAGTTTTTGTACTCACTTTCTGTGTAATGGAATTTCTAGCCTGGGCAACTCACAAATATGTAATGCACGGTTTTTTATGGTCGTTACATCAAGATCATCACCACAAGAAACATAACTCTTGGTGGGAAAAAAATGATCTCTTTTTTATATTCTATGCACTTATCTCTATAGGTTGCTTTTTACTATGGCGCTATGAAGGTGTTTGGATAGGATTACCCATTGGATTAGGAATTTTTGCATATGGACTCGCCTATTTTGGAGTGCACGACATCTTTATTCATCAACGTTTTAAATTATTTAGAAAAGCAAACGGATGGTATGGTAAAGCACTAAGAAGAGCTCACAAAATGCATCATAAGCACATAGGTAAAGAAGATGGCGAATCCTTTGGAATGCTCTTCCCTCCTATCAAGTACTTTAAACAAGCTAGAGCCCCAAAAAAGTAGTATAAATACACTATCTTGAAGTTAATATAGCAATCATTATATAGGTTTATATTGCAAGACTATATAGCTTTGTAATATGCAATATCAAATCACCTCATTAGTTACTGGTGGTGCAGGTTTTATAGGTAGTCACATTGCAAAACATCTACTAAAACTCAATCACCGAGTAATCATTATAGACGATCTCTCTGGAGGAAAAAAAGAAAACATTCCTAATACAGCTATTTTTATAAAAGGTTCTATTACAAACGATATTCTTATAAATACTACCTTTAAAGAATATGCTTTCGATTATGTATATCATCTCGCAGCATATGCTGCCGAAGGATTGAGTCATTTTATTAGAAAGTTCAATTATCAAAATAACCTCATAGGCAGTATCAATCTCATCAATGCTGCTGTAAACCACAATATAAAACGTTTCATTTTTACCAGTTCTATTGCTGTATATGGCACACAAGAATTACCATTAAAAGAATCTCAAAAACCACAACCAGAAGATCCATATGGTATTGCAAAATATGCTGTAGAAATGGATCTTGAGAATGCGCATACAATGTTTGGTTTAAATTATACTATTTTTAGGCCTCACAATGTATACGGTCCCGGACAAAACATAGGTGATAAATATCGAAATGTTGTAGGTATTTTTATGAATCAATTACTCAAAAGAGAAGCGATGACTATTTTTGGCGATGGTAATCAAACTAGGGCTTTTACATTTATAGAGGATGTTGCACCATATATTGCAGAGAGTTACGCTTTCGCGAAAGCTAAAAACCAAATTTTTAACATAGGATCTAACACAGAATGTAGCGTTAATCTACTAGCAAAAGAAGTTGCAAAAGTTATGGATTCTCAATGCAATATAAATTACCTAGAACAAAGAGAAGAAGTAGTGCACGCATATTCTGATCATACTAAACTGAACCAAGTTTTTGACCTTAAAAATGAAACTTCACTCTCTGACGGGCTCAAAAAAACTGCACTTTGGGTACAAAAACACGGTGCAAAACAAAGTACTGCCTTTAAAAACATTGAGATCAGACAAAAATTGCCTAAGTCTTGGTTATAAAACTTAAAGCCTCAAATAGTAACAAACTCACCTTAACGCTAGAAATACATTACAAATAACAACTACCTTTGTTTTCTTATTGTAATACTCAAAATGTCAGATATTAATTCTCCGCTCGTTTCTATCATAATGGCAGTAAAAGATACTGCTCCATATCTACACGATTGTATACATTCTATTATTAATCAATCATATCAAAACTGGGAACTTATTGCTGTTAATGATCATTCTACAGATGAGACACCAGAAATTTTAGATGCTTTCGCCAAAAAAGATGCAAGAATACGTGTTTTTCATAGTGACACGCCAAAATTAATTCCCACACTCCAACGAGGATATCGAGAAGTAAAAGGCACCCTCATAAACAGAATGGACTCTGACGATAAAATGCCTGATTACAAAATTCAAGTTCTAGTAGATGAGTGGCAAAAGTATGGCCGTGGTCACGTGATTGCTGGAGGCACAGAACATTTTGTAGATAAAGGAGAGGTGGGCGATGGTTTCTTGAGGTATGAAAAATGGCTCAATGAAGTAGCAAAAACCAGCTCTCACTACGAGCAGATCTATAAAGAATGTGTTATTCCATCTCATTGCTGGCTCATTCACAAGGAAGATTTTGATGCTGTTGGTGCTTTTGATCCCATAATTTATCCAGAAGATTATGATCTTTGTTTTAGAATGTACCGTGCTCAATTAAAGATTATTGGTATTGACGTTATTTTACACCATTGGAGAGATCGCTCTAATCGTATTTCGCGCACTTGGGATGAGTATAAAGACAACCGATATTTTGATTTAAAAATGCGTTTTTTCTATGAGATAGATCGCGATAAAAAGAGACCTCTTATATTATGGGGAGCCGGAAGAAACGGAAAAGATATGGCAAAAATCATACAGTCATATAAAGATACTTTTTACTGGGTTTCTAATAATGAAAAACAAATAGGAAAAAACATTTATGATGTACGTATGCAATCTTATAAAGAGATTCCTACTATAGAAAATGCGCAGCTTATGATTGTAGTCTCATCTCCAGATGGTAAAAAAGAAATTAAAGAGTTGCTTGATAGCTGGGGGAAAAAACCAGTAAAAGACTATTGGTTTTTTGCATAACTAAAGACGACAAATAAATACATTCTAATGCTCAATATTGTACTCATAAACCCAGAAATACCTAATAACACAGGAAATATAGGCAGACTTGCTTTGGGTGCTGGTTGTAAATTACACCTTGTAAAACCTTTTGGTTTTGAGATAGATGATAAACGTCTCAAAAGAGCAGGACTAGATTACTGGCAACATCTCGATGTGCTGTATTATGATAGTATTGATCATTTTTTTGATCAAAACAGTGATGCTCAAATGGTTTTTCTATCTAGTCACGCTTCAAAGTCACATTATGAAATTCCTTTTGAGAAAAACCTCTTTCTCGTATTTGGGAAAGAGTCAAAAGGCCTTCCTTCTAAAATTACAGAAAGATATCCCGAGCAACTTCACAAAATACCGATGTTTAGTAAACATATACGCAGTTTCAACCTTGCAAATGCTGTAGGAATTGTAGTCTATGAAGGTATTAGACAATTAGGATTATAAATGACATTATCGCTTTCACGAAAGCATACTTGTTATCATTACATTTTTAATAATAGCTTTTTTTCTTAAATCGAAATCCAAATCAATATTTTAAACGTATTTATCTTGAATTACCATAAAAAGTAATTACAGCTTACAAGATAAAACCAACCCATACGATGAAATATTTTTATGCTATTGTAATAGTCTTTTTACTTATACCATTAAATTCTTTTAGTCAAGATACTTGTAATGGAAACTGGCTCTCTACCGAAGGAAATAAACTTGTCGATGCAAATGGAAATACAGTAAGACTTACGGGGATTAATTGGTTTGGCTTTGATACAGAAACAAATTTTCCACACGGTTTATGGGGAGTGAGAGATCACCGTAGTATGCTACAGCAAATTAAAGATCTAGGTTTTAACACTATTCGAGTGCCTTGGCATAATGGTATGTTAGAAAATGGAGCTTCATTAAATGTTGTAGGTGGAGGAACAGATCCATACACTGGAGTTAGTCCTATGAATGAAGTAGAATCTTCGTTTACACAACCTATCCAATTATTAGATTTTATGATAGAATGGTGTCAAGAGAACGATATGAAAATAGTTTTAGACTGTCACTCTCGTAACCCTGATGCTTTTATTGAAGAAAATTTATGGTATACCGATAATGTAACCGAAGAACAATGGATAGAAGATTGGGTATTTATAGCAGATCGTTATAAGGAGTTTGATGCCGTAATAGGGATGGATATTAATAATGAACCTCACGGCTCTATTACAGATCCAACTGGTGCTCGCTGGGGAAGTAATGATAATAGTAATGACTGGCAACTTGCTGCACAACGATGTGGAAATGCTATTCTAGAAGTAAATCCTAACGTACTTATTATTGTAGAAGGAATACAGGCATATCAAAAACCTAATGGCGAGCAAACTAATTACTGGTGGGGTGGTAATTTACAAGGGGCAAGAGATTTTCCTGTTGTATTAAACAATCCTAGTAAATTGATGTATAGCCCTCACGAATATGGCCCTACCGTTTCTGAACAAGCTTGGTTTACTGCTCCAGATTTTCCTAATAATATGGAAAGTATTTGGGAAGAGCAATTTAACTTTTTAAATACTAATGGTGACTCCCCTATTTACGTGGGAGAATTTGGAATAAGAGATCAAGGAAGCCTGGACGAAATATGGTTTGAAGAGTTTACAGATTATATCATAGAAAAAGGATTAAGTTACACCTACTGGTGTATGAATCCTAACTCTGGTGATACTGGAGGGATACTTGCAGATGATTGGGTAACTGTTAATCAATGGAAAATGGACTACCTCACTCCTACACTCTTTGAAACAATACCCAACTGTATGCCTGCTCAAGATCAAATGTGCCAACTCGACATTTCTTGCGTAGAAGATATGACTATATCACTAACTTCTAACAGCTGTACAGCCACTAATGTAAATCTTGAAGCTCCTACTACAAATGGATGCCTGAACGAATCACTCTCAAATAATGCTCCTTCAGAATTTCTTTTAGGATTAACCGTGGTGACTTGGACACTTTCTAGTGATACTAACGAAATTACCTGTACTCAAAACATAATGGTTATAGATCAAAGTGCTCCTGAAACGAACTGTCCTCAAGACACAGAAGTTGTCATAGATGAAAATACTACATACACACTACCTGATTACACAACAAATGTTTCTGCAACAGATAATTGTGGAAACTCTAATCTAACGATAACACAAAACCCAACTCCTGGCACATCTTTAAATACAGGATCTTATGAGGTAAGTATAGAAGCAACAGATGCGGCTGGAAATTCTAATACTTGTAGCTTTAATTTAACTGTAGATAACATTCTAAGTGTTAATGATGTTATAGACAGTTCTAATAACATATATTTATTTCCCAACCCTGTAGGAGATGTATTAGCAATAGAGCAATCCCAAGCTTCACCTTTATTAATAGACATCTATGATTTAAGAGGAAGAAAAGTAATAAATACCTCCTTTAGTGCTACTTCGAGTTCTCAAACTATAGATGTGTCTCAACTTAAAACTGCTTTATATATAGTTAGAGTACAAAGTGATACTAATATCGTTACTAGAAAAATTATTGTAAATCATTAATATATTTAAAAAGTATCTATAGAAAAGAATGCGCTCCATTACAGAGCGCATTCCAAACAACTAACTAACCAATAAAACTCAAATTTTAATTTATTAACTCTAAGGTTACTTCTATTAAATTATAACCTCCTCTTTCTTCTCTATGCTGAGTAACACCAGCTGTAGAGTTTATTATTCCTTTATCAAACTGTACGTCATTTATACTTGTTACTCTTCTTACAGTAGTATCTGCATCATCTGCTACTGTCTCATTTCCATTCATAGGTTGTCCGTTACCAGCTCCTATTACCTGATCTACTTCAGTTCCTGCATCGTATAAGTAATTTTTACTTAAGTCGAAAGAATCTAAAGGAGTTCCATCTTCTTCAAAAAGTGTAATACCTGCTTGGTTATTAGAAATAAACCAGTCGTTTGCAGAGATTAACATTGTTGCAAAGTTTAATCGTTGTCCAGGAACTGCTTCTATTTCAAATACCATAGTTTGTCCAGGAGTCGCTGGAGTATCACTTGCTAATGCTGTTACATTTTCCATTGCATTTAGATAATTAAATGCCTTTTCATTAGAACCATCTTCTGCAAGTTCTTCTAATCCGTTATCTGTCGTGATAGGCTCATTTCTTGTAAATAAAGGTGTTTGCTCACCAGTATGTACATAAGCTACCGCAGGAGATAATACAGAGTATGATGATGATAATCTTAATGGAGCACCATCAGTACCTACTTCATTAAACCACTCGTATATTGCCGCTGGACTTCCATCTTCTGCAAGACTTTCTAATCCATTATTTTTGAGAGGTTGTCCACTTTCAAATAATGCATTATCTAATGTATGCACGACTAATATTCCAGGAGTAATAAAACCAGGATTATGAAGCGCTTCTCTATCTGCTTTTGTTATTGTAAGGGTAAATTCTTTTGTGTCTGCATCATATGCTAGATCTGCAGTAAGATAATTACGAATATTACGACCCGTATCTCTTACTGTATTATCATCATCTGCAGGACCAGAATTTGGTTCGCTCTGATTAGGTGCTGTGTATATTGTATTAGGAAAATCTGTTAAAAACTCTTCCTCTTCTTCACTTCCTGCATCCCAAACTAAGATTCTATCAGAAATATCTCCTGTTAAAGGCGTCATACCATCCCATAATTTAATACCGGCACTATTTGGAGCAAAAAACCAATCATTACTCTGTGCAAACATATTTGCAAAACTTAAATATGTACCTTGAGTAGCTTTAAAAGTTGTAGTAAATGTTTCTCCTGTTGTTGTCAAGTTACTTTCTCCTATTCTTTTTACGTTTACATAATTAATTGCATTTCGTAAAGTAAGTCTAAAGGTACTTGGAGCAACACCTTCCTCTTCTTGTTCTTCGTTAGTAGTATCCTCTGTTTGCTCATCGATTGCCTGATCTATTGTTATATCATCATCAGATGAACAAGATCCTAAAATTGCCACTGCGGCTACTACTAATGTTAAAATTGACTTTTTCATTTCTTATTGTATTTTATGTTTCATTAAATTTTAATTGCACTGCAAAGATGCCGCTACATCCAAGCTTTTTCCAACTAAAACCTCGTGAACAGGAATTAATACCCATAAAAAGGAAAAAATCAATATATTTTTACAAACAATTGATTTACAGTATTTTAAATATATTAAATCATATAAAAAAGCTTTAAAAAGGAAAATACAGCCTTAAAAAGGAATCATTAGACTAGGCAAGAAAAAAAATTAATATGATCAAGATGAAAATATTTATTATGACCGTTTACTTTTATAGGAGAGGCAATAGAAAAGTAAAAGAATTAGGAAAATAATAGTCTAAAAACAAGAATAGGAATTGTAATTATCTATACTTATTTGATAACAATCAAGCTGAATTAAAATTATACAGTCATACAGTTTTTAATACAAAAGTAAAATGTATTAATAATAGTAGTTATTGCAAGATGTATATTTCCTAAAAATTAATCACTGTAAATTTACCTCCTAATGGTTGTAACTCGTTAATAAGTTCAGGAATTAAGTTTTTTCCAAACTCAAGATAAAATTGAGCAAAATTAGTATTTCGCTCTTGCAAACTTTGCATAGGAAAAACATCATTTTGCATATCTACAAGACGTTGTACGTGATCTCGTAGTTTTCTTTTTTGAGCAAGCAATAATCTTGCTTCTAAATGATCCAGACCTTTTAGCTGCTTTACTTCTTGCGCTTTTACAGCGCCTAAAAAACTAGCATCTGTCTCCTCAGCAATGCGATACATCTCTTTAAATTGCTCTTTGAGTACAGCCCGCTGCTCAGAAAAATCTATATCTATATTTGAAATCTCACGTATCTTCCTATTGATGAGATCATTTTGCTTCAAAAATAAATTAGACAAAGACACTCCTAGACCTTGTGCTTTTTGGTATTGCTTCTCTGTTTGTATCAATGCCGAGTTACGAAGTAGCAACACAGGAAAAGGAACCTTTACCTCATTAAAATACGTCTTGAGCTGAAACCAATAAGCCTGCTCACCACCTCCACCTATATAACATAGATTGGGTAAAATCACTTCCTGATATAAAGGTCTCAATAATGCATTGGGAGAAAATCGTTCTGGGTTATTTTCTAATTCAGAAAGGATTTTACTTTCTGTAAATGTAATCTCTGTATTGTTAACAGTATAAACATCATCTGTTTTAATAATACGTTCTCGTAAACCATCTTTAATATAAAATAAATTAATCTCACGAGGATGTACTTGTTCTGGAAAACCTAATGCTGTAAGCTTTTTAGTTTGTTCAGTTACTTTTTGATGAGAAACTTGCTCTAGCAATTCTCTTTTTACATAAGGAGCAAATAATGACTTTAGTCCAGCATCATCACCATCTACAATCACAAGACCATACTCTTTAAAAAGCTCATTTGCAAGATAGCGTGTAGCTTCTGTAAGTGTGTTATGCTTTACATATGCATTTTCAAAAAGTGCAATCAGGTGTGTCGCATTTTTAGAAGTCCCTAATTGTGTTTTAAATAAGGCAAGCACCTCATCTAGTCCTTCTGTTGAGAGTCTCCCTACAGGTCCAGAAGCCTCACGACTCCACTGTATTTTTTTCCCTTTAAAGTTAAAATAATTGATCTCATCAAAGTCGTGATCTTCGGTTGCCATCCAGTATATTGGGATGTAATGACGCGTTTTATCTTTTTCAGAAAGTTCTTTACATAAATTAATAACAGAGATAATCTTGTATAAAAAATATAAAGGCCCTGTAAAAAGATTTAGTTGATGTCCTGTTGTTATGGTAAAACTATGTTCTTGAGATAAGAGCTCTAAATTATGCTTTGTTGCTTCAGAAATAGCTGTATTCTTATATTGAGATATGAGTTGGGTGTGTAAACGCTTTCGCGAAAGCGTATCATAATACTCTCCCTTTTCTCTTGCTTGATCTAAAAGATTTACCACAGATGGGAATCTATTGTAAAATGGCGTAAGCATCTCTTTTTCTTCCAAATAATCACAGATTAAAGAAGAAAAATAACCAGTTTCACGATACGGTATAAAATCTATAGACATAATGAGAATTTCAAAATAGTAAATATAAAGCTGTCTTAAAAGAGCTTTGCCAAAAATAAGTTAAAACGTCAATTCCAAGTGTGTTCTTTTATGTAGCTTTATCTTTTCTGAAAAAACTCATAAATGCATAGAATACTTTCGCTTTTTGTCTCTCTTTTTATCACTTCTTTACTCACAGCACAGCTACAATCTCCTTCTGATTTTTTGGGATATGAAATAGGTACTCAATTTTCACGTCACGCAGATGTGGTACGCTATTTTGAGCACGTAGCAAATAATAGCGATCTTGTTACCTATCAAGAATATGGACGTACAAACGAGCGCAGACCACTCACTTATGCCATTGTTACTAGTAAAGAAAATCACAGCAATCTAGAAACTATTAGAAAAAATAATCTTGCACAAACAGGAATTTTAAAAGATAACGCTTTCGCGAAAGCGGCCTCAGATAAATCCATAGTATGGCTTAGTTACAATGTTCACGGTAACGAAGCATCATCTACCGAAACGGCAATGGTAACGCTATATGAGTTAGTAACGTCTAAAACGTCATACCTAGATAATACAGTCGTTATTATAGATCCTTGTGTAAATCCAGATGGTCGTGACCGTTATGCAAACTGGTTTAATCAAGTAGTTGCCTCGCCATATGACCCATCACAAATTGCTGCCGAGCACGATGAGCCGTGGCCAGGAGGAAGACCTAACCACTACTTATTTGATTTAAATCGTGACTGGATGTGGGCAAGCCAAGTAGAGACACAACAACGTCTTAAAGTATACAATAAGTGGATGCCTCATATACACGTAGATTTTCACGAGCAAGGCATTAATGATCATTATTATTTTGCTCCAGCTGCCGAGCCATATCACGAAGTAATTACAGATTTTCAGCGTGATTTTCAAGGTGTGATAGGAAAAAATCACGCAAAGTATTTTGATAAAGAAGGATGGTTATTTTATACAAGAGAACGTTTTGACCTTTTATATCCTAGTTATGGAGACACCTACCCAGTTTTTATGGGAGCTATTGGAATGACCTATGAACAAGCTGGACACACTCGTGGCGGTTTAGGCATTGACACCGATGAAGGTTTTGAACTCACTCTTAAAGATCGTGTTGCTCATCACAATACCACAGGATTATCTACTATAGAAGTAGCTTCTCAAAATGTATCTAAAATAAACACTGAGTTTAAAAAATTCTTTCAAAACGACGACCTAAAATATAAAAGCTTTGTACTTTCTGGAAATAGAGACAATCTCAAAGAACTTTCTTTATTATTAGATAAACACGAGATCGAATACGGTTTTACAACTAATGGCAAAGCTACTGGTTTTAATTATACCGAAAATAAACAAGGAAGCTTAAGTTATGACACCGCAATGGTAATTAGTACGAACCAACCAAAGGGAAAAATGGTAAGCGTTCTATTTGAACCTAATGTAACATTAAGCACACCACTTACCTATGATATCACAGCGTGGAGTTTACCACACGCTTATGGACTAGAAGCTATTGCTAGTACTTCACTGGTTAATGCAAACGCATCAAATCCTTTTGTAGTCAACACAGTAACTCCTGTAACTACAACTGCTGGATACATTGCTCATTGGGATAGTATGGAAGATGCAAAGTTTCTTGCTGCATTATTAAAACAAGAAATTAAAGTGCGCTTTTCTGAAAAGCCATTTACTAATAATAACGAAGTTTTTAAAGCAGGATCTTTAATCATCACAAAGAGTGATAATAAAAACAATACAAACTTTCATACTACTGTAACAAAAATTGCAAACTTGTATAATAGGAAGTTAACAGCAAGTACTTCATCTTTTTCAAATGCAGGACCAGATTTTGGGTCGCCAGATATAAAACTTGTAGATGCGCCTAGAATTGCATTACTTAAAGGTGATAACACCTCATCATTAAGTTATGGAGCTACTTGGTATTTCTTTGAGAAAACATTAAAATATCCTGTTACATCTATAGAAACAGATAATATTGCTCGTGCTTCTCTAGATCAATTTGACATTATTGTAATGCCTAGTGGTAGATACAACTCATTACTTAACGAGCAAGGTCTTAAAAAAATAAAAGATTTTGTTAGTGCTGGTGGCAAAGTGATTGCTATTGCAAATGCTGTACGTAGTTTTGCCGGTAAAAGTGGAATAAAATTACAACGTAAAAAGGCTGTTAAAGAAAAGACCAAAAGTAACAACCCAACTCCTTATGGAGAAAGAGAACAAGAAAATACTACAAATCTTATCACTGGAGCTATATTTAAAACAAAAGTAGATAACACGCATCCTATGGCTTTTGGGTATCAAGATGAATATTTTACGCTTAAACTAGGTAGCACTTCTTATAAGTATCTAGATAATGGATATAACGTTGCCTGGATTCCTGAAGAAGTGACTAATGTATCTGGATTTGCTGGAGATACTGCAAAGAAAAATCTTCCAGAAACACTTATTTATGGACAAGAAAACATAGGAAGAGGAAGCATTATCTATATGGTAGACGACCCACTTTTTAGAGCGTTCTGGCAAAATGGGAAGCTGTTTTTTACAAATGCCTTGTTTTTCACAAATAAATAGGTAGTAAGAGCTAGTTTTTATTTTTATTAGGTTATACGCAAGTGATTATTTATCATATAGTTTTTTTGTAAATTGATTTTAATTAAATCATTACCCTTAACGATTATACTCAAAATCATCCTTCTTAATATAGCTTTTATATCATTATTTTCCTGTTCTAATTTCTCTAATAATGATCAAAATGAAATAAAAACAGATATACAAAACAATGAAATAGATTTTCGAGAATGGTGGACAAACTATAAAACTAACATAGACTTAACCACGTATTTCACAGCTCTAGATATCGATTCTAGTAGTATTCCAAAGAATACTTTTCTAGAAAAACTTGCCAACAATAATGTAGTTCCTGTAAAAGTAAAAACGTCTGAAAATAGTTTAGTCTATTTATTAACGGCTCAAAAAGAAAGTAACAGTAAAGAAATAGATGCATCCATTAGGATGGAACTAAAGGCAGATGCATCACAAGCCTTAAAGTTATTTAATTTAGAATTTAAAAAAATTCCAGAACACAGTTTTAATGATATAAATGATCTAACATATAGTAATGCTTCAGAAACAGGTAAATTTTTGGTAATAAAAACTTGGTTCATAAATTGTAAACCTTGTATTGAAGAAATTCCTATACTTAATGATTTTGTAGACCATTATAAAAAAAGAGATGATATTGAATTTATTAGTCTAGCATTAGATTCAAAAAAAGATTTAAAAGACTTTTTATTGCGTCGAGATTTTAAATACAAAATAATACCTAATCAAGAGGTTTTCATAAAAGACTCTCTTAATTTAAGTACATTTCCCACTCATATAATTGTTAATAAAAACAATGAAATTATTAAGGCTTTTCACAAAGCAGATAAGATGATTTCTTTTATAAATGAAAATAATATTTTTAATCCTAAAAAAAGACTACCACCACCGCCGCCTATGTAATTAGATGATTGCTACGCTCTCTTAAAAAAATAACTTAAATAATGATTAGATAAAATATGTCGTCATTTCGAGGGAAGCCTAGCGACGAGAAATCTCATAACAGTAAGAAAGCTTGAGTGAATATTACAATAGTTATGCGTACCCACTGAGTGTGATTTCTCCTATCGTCAAAATGACGACTATGAAAATAAAGCACCGTGTTTCATTCTATTTCAAACATAGACACCTTCACCTCACTCTTCTTTCCATCCAAATCTGTCCAAGCGACAAACACCTTATCACCTAATACTTCTAACTGCGAGAATTCACTTTGCCTTTTTAATGATGCATTTGCAACTGTATGAATAACCATATGTGAAATGCTTATGAACTTATTCTATGTGATCTCTTCTTTCGTCGAGATGACAACTCAAACTCGTCATTTCGACAGAGGAACGACGAGAAATCTCATAACGATGAGCACATTTGAGACTATATGTAAGATACTTATGCTCTCACTGAGTGTGATTTCTCCTATTGTCAAAATGACGACTATGTAAATAAAGCACCGTGTTTCATTCTATTTCAAACTTAGACACCTTCACCTCACTCTTCTTTCCATCCAAATCTGTCCAAGCGACATACCCCTTGTCATCTACAACAACAAGTTGAGGAAAACCACTTTGTCTTTCTGAAGAAGTATTTGCTACTGTTTCAACGTTAAGAACTCCTTTGTTACTATCTATAGTTGCTACTTGTAATAATATATGATCTCCTTGAGGTTCTAGCCAACTTACTAAACCAGTATCGTTACCTATTAATTGCACTCCTACTCTTCCTATAGCATTACCACTATCTACACGAATAGGTGTACTAAAGGTCGCTCCATTATCGTTTGAAAAAGTAGTCATTACACGCGGTATATCTCCTTCTGCTGTAAACCAAGAAACAACCAATTGGTTTTTATCACTATCAATCGCTGGGCCATTTACAGGGCATCCATTTAACTTCCAGTTATCATTACCAATGGCTACAGGATCTGTCCAAACACCATTTACTTTTCGAGTGATCGCCATATCTCTAACCTCTGGTGTTGCATCAGAACGATCACGATATACAACTACAGGACCATTTTCTGCAATTGCAGTGGCTGTATTACAACAATCACACACACGGGTATCTATTTCTGTTTCTTCTGAGATAGTACCATCAACACTTACAAATGCATTACGTAAGGTCATTTGATTATCTTTTACATCTTCATTTTTAGTATTTCTACCATCTAACCAACTCACAGAAAACCCATCTTTATACGATTGAGAAGACACAAAACCGTGCTCTGCAGGAATACCATCTGTATTTAATAAAAAAGAAGTTAACGTTGTATCTGAAGTTCGTAACAAATGTAATTTTATATCATAATCATACGTTCCTTCGGCAGATTTTTGGAGAATATTAGTAAGTACACTTTCTCCATTTACAGCTAGTGAAGGAAAGTCTGTCCAGTTTACAAACCAGTCTGTTCCAGTAGAAACTTCTGTAGGTGTGCTCCAAACATTATTTTTATATGATGCATATTTTAAAATTGCAAGACTATCTTCTTGCTCTACCCAACTCATATATAAAGTGTCCTCACTCCCAAAAAGTCGTGGCAGATGTGCTATCCCTCTACTGGGGTTTTCAATAGTAGTAAACAGTCTTTTCTTTTCTTGAACTTCTACCTGATTTACATCTAGTGTTTTTCCAGAACCTAGTTTTTTATCGCAAGAGATACAAAATAGCAATCAATGAAATTATAAAACGCATAAATTAAATATTAATTTTCATAAAAGTACTCTTGCATCAGAAATTAACATTTTGAACAAAAAACCTCACTCGTTTTAAAACCTATAGAGTATTAATTATTTTATTCTAGCATAATACTTTTCATTAAACTTCTAAAGGCATATATTTAGCTTCTTACAGATCTTAAGATTTAATATCTAGCTTTTCTAACACTCGATTTATTCTTTTTTTAAAATTCGGTTTTAAATTTATATTGCACTCTCTTACTACATAAACTAAATACTCGATTGCTAAACCGTATTCCATATGATCTAAATATTCCGAAATAAGTGTCTTTGCATTTTTAATTCCTAAACTCTCAACATCACATTGATAAAGATAATTAGAGTCGATAATCTCAACACTTAATTCTAAAATTTCTCTTTTAAGTGAGGAGTTTAGCGATTTAAACATATAAAATTATTTTTTTTCAGTAGAACGCTTTGCGTGTAATGGTTGTGGCTTTTCTTGGATTACTAAAGGCTCTGCATAAAGATCAAAATCTTCGGCTTCGGTAATTTTTACCATTGCATAGTCTCCAGTCTTAAGATAGTATTGTGTAGCATCTACAAGTACTTCATTATCTACATCTGGACTGTCAAATTCTGTACGACCTATGAAGAAGTTTCCTTCCTTACGGTCTACTACAATTTTAAATTCCTGACCTATCTTTTGCTGATTGAGCTCCCAAGAAATTTGAGATTGTATCTCCATAATCTGGTTTGCACGATCCATTTTTACATCTTCTGGCACATCATCTTCTAGATTATATGCGTGTGTATTTTCTTCGTGAGAATAAGTAAAACAACCCAACCTCTCAAAACGTTGATCTTTTACCCATTGTTTCAGCGTTTGAAAATCTTCTTCGGTCTCGCCCGGGTATCCAACAATAAGCGTAGTTCTTATGGTTATTTCTGGTACGCTTTCGCGAAAGCGTTCTAACAGCGCATTTGTCTTAGCCATTGTAGTACCACGTCGCATAGATTTCAAAATAGGATCTGCGATATGTTGCAATGGAATATCTAGATAATTACACACTTTTGGCTCGCGCTTCATCACATCAAGCACATCTACCGGAAATCCTGAAGGAAATGCATAATGCAAACGTATCCACTCAATACCTTCAACTTTCACAAGATTTTCAAGAAGTTCTGCTAGATTACGTTTTTTATATAGATCAAGACCATAATAGGTAAGATCTTGCGCGATGAGTATTAATTCTGTCACACCGTTTGCCGCCAGTTTTTTTGCTTCGGTAACGAGGTGTTCTATGGATTTTGACTTGTGTTTTCCGCGCATTAAAGGTATAGCGCAAAAAGAACAAGGTCTATCACAGCCTTCGGCTATTTTTAGATATGCATAGTTTTTAGGCGTTGTTGTCACACGTTCTCCTATGAGCTCGTGCTTATAATCTGCTCCCAATGCCTTTAGTAATCCTGGTAATTCTGTAGTTCCAAAATATTGATCTACATCTGGGATTTCTTTTTGAAGATCTGGTTTATAACGCTCAGAAAGACATCCTGTCACAAACACCTTATCTACATCTCCCTCTTCTTTTTGCTTTACATACTCAAGTATGGTATTTACAGACTCTTCTTTTGCATTATCTATAAAACCACAGGTGTTAATCACGACAATATTACCTTCTTCTTCGTGAGCCACATCCATCTCATTTGCCTTGAGCTGTCCCATCAAGACTTCACTGTCATAGACGTTTTTAGAACACCCTAGAGTGACTACATTTATCTTATTTTGTTTCAGTGATTTTGTGCGCATTACCTCCTCATTTTGGCTGTGCAAAGATATGGTAAAACTATGAGCTTAGTGTATAAGAAGTCTAGTATGTGCTAATACGATATGTTTTTATAAAAATATATAAAGCTTATTTAGTAAATTCATTCATACCCTTTTGGCAATTTTCTAGCTTGCAGTTTTTTCTCAATTCCTACACCTATTTGATATAATAATGCTTCCTTTTTAGCAGGAACAATGAGTGTGATATTTTTAGGTTCGCCTTCTTTTGAAAAACCCATAGGGATTGTAAGTGCAGGATAATGTGCCACTGCTGCATAACCTGCGTCAAAATTATTAATAGATAATAAAACGTCTACTTTATTTGAGTCATTTTCAGGATGAAGTGCTTTACTAAAGTAGCCTCTAGAAACCTTCATCAAGTTGGTTTTAATGTCTTTTAACCCTTGACTACTTGTGGTATCTTTTAAAATACCTTCAAATAATTGTTGTCCATAAGGAATATATAATGTCGTGTCCTTTTCATTAAAAGCAACGAGCTCTTCTATAGATCTATGAGGTATTGTAGTTGCTACATTATCATTATAATAAGTAACTAGATCTGCCTCCATATCTTTATTAAGTATCGATAAAAAACCTGGCATTGCTACTCTTTCTAGATCTACCTCAACAAGAATTGCTTTTGTTTGCTTTAATTGCTCTATGGTATTCATATACAATGTATCACTCATATATGCTTTGATGTATCCCATACGAACACCTTCTAGAGAACCTTTATTTACTGCTTCTATATAGGTATCTGTAGTAGAAAAACTATAGCTATCTTTTGCATCTTCACCTTGTATTGCTTGTAATACAATGGCATTATCTATCACATTTTTTGTCATAGGACCAGGGGTATCGAGATGACTTGAGATAGGAACAATACCACTACGGCTCAATAACCCAATGGTAGGTTTTAATCCTACCAGATTATTTTGACTTGAAGGAGATAAAATAGAGCCGCTAGTTTCTGTTCCTATAGCAGCAACAGCATAATTTGCAGCAATTGATGCTCCACTTCCAGAACTAGAGCCTCCAGATTCAAATTGCAATCTCCCATAAGGATTAATTGTTTGACCTCCCACAGCACTATACCCTACTGGACAACCCGAGCATAAAAAATATGCCCACTCACTCAAATTTGCTTTTCCTAAAATAATTGCATTTTCTTCTTTTAACCTTTTTGTAATAAAAGCATCTGTAGCCTCATTATTTTCTAAAGCAATGGCCCCAGCGGTTGTTTTCATACCATCTGTTCCTATATTATCCTTAAGGAGAATAGGCATTCCGTACATAGAATATGGATTTACATTTTCTTTACCATCTTTATCTAATTTTCTTGCTTGGGCAACAGCATTAGAATTAAGGCTAATTACAGCATTGAGTGCTTTTTCTGGATCACTCTCAAAACGAACTATTCTATCTAAATAGAAAATAGTAAGTTCTTCATATGTAAATTTCCCATCTTTAATATGTCCCTGTATGGTTGGGATATCTTGCTCTAAAACAAGAGGAGAAATTTCTTTTACACGATCTAACGAAAGTGAAACAATAGCTTCCATTACATCTTTCCAGATATCGTTTTTATCCCTTCCTTGCGCATCTATAAGTTTAAGATGCATTCTTGGGTTTTCAAGCTCTTGTGTTTTGGCTATTGCAAGCGAATCATTTTGAGCTTGCCAAACATAGCGAGGTATAACTTCTTGTGGTGTATCTACTACAGTAGTTTCATTTTTACAAGAAATAAATAAAAAAAGACAACTAAGAAGAGTAAAGTATTTCATTTTCAATTTTTTTATGAAAATACTACATCTTACTATCATAGATCACAATAGAAATATAATTAAAGATTTTTTTAACTAAATTGAAAGTTACCCAAACACATTCATCCACATTAGAAATCCATAAATATAGAATTTAAAAGATTCAAATAAGATCACAATGATTACAGGAATATACCACCTTTTTGTGTTTTTATTTTTTAGTATCTGCCAAATAAAAAATAACACTCCTATATAAAATGCTATAAAAAAATAATGAGGAAAAGCTTTATATGAAGCAATACTCGATGGGATTAAAGGATTATCTACCACATTTGCATAACTACTGTAAATACTCCAGCAGTTCATACACATAAAACCTATACTTACCACCGCCAAAACTCTAAGAACAAGTTCTATAAACCAAATAGATTTTTTATTTTCAATCACTTGGATCAAATATACTAAGTTATACAATGAACCTTTTATGGTAAAAGATTTCACGCTTTCGCGAAAGCGTAACAAACACCTTCTTACTTAAAGAAACTATCTACAAACTCTACTTTATTAAATACTTGCAGATCTTCGATCCCTTCTCCCACTCCAATATATTTTACAGGAATCTGGAATTGATCTGAAATACCTATTACAACACCACCTTTTGCGGTTCCGTCGAGTTTTGTTACTGCAAGTGATGTTACTTCTGTTGCGGCTGTAAATTGTTTTGCTTGTTCAAAAGCATTTTGACCTGTAGAACCATCTAGTACAAGTAATACATCGTGAGGAGCATCATCTACCACTTTTTGCATCACGCGTTTTACTTTAGTAAGCTCATTCATTAAGTTTACTTTATTATGTAAACGTCCGGCAGTATCTATAATAATAACATCTGCACCTTGATTTACACCGCTTTCTAAAGCATCAAAAGCAACAGATGCAGGGTCGCTTCCCATTTGCTGTTTTACAATAGGAACATCTACTCTATCTGCCCAAACCTGTAATTGATCTATAGCCGCTGCTCTAAACGTATCTGCAGCTCCTAACACGACTTTTTTACCCTGCTTCTTAAATTGATATGCTAGCTTACCTATGGTTGTTGTTTTTCCTACACCGTTAACTCCTACCACCATAATCACGTGTGGTTTTTTACCCTCAGGAATTTCAAAATCTGTAGCATTACCTAGATTGGTCTCGCTCAAAAGACCTGCGATCTCTTCACGTAAAATCTGGTTGAGTTCGCTCGTTCCTACATATTTATCTTTGGCAACACGAGCTTCTATACGATCTATAACTTTAATGGTCGTTTTTACACCTACATCACTTGTTACAAGTACTTCTTCAAGATTATCTAGTACATCTTCATCTACTTTGGACTTTCCGGCAACTGCCTTAGTCATTTTATCAAAGAAGCTGGTCTTCGTTTTTTCAAGTCCTTTATCTAAGGTTTCCTTTTTTTCTTTGGAAAATATTTTTTTGAAGAAACTCATTGTTTATTGGAGGTTATTTAATTGGTAATTAGTTTGACAAAAATAATGCCTTTTAAGGACAATGTCGTTATGACAGGTTTATGGTTTTAAAAATAAACCATTATTAATTTTTTTTATAAACTATATACAGGTCACTACAACTTATAAAACGATAAAAAATTATAAAACTCTGACATAAATTATAGTGTACAATGAATTTGCTTTTGCAAAAGCATATATACTCACAATAAAATACCACTTTATGGAGGTACTATTGCTATCAAAAATCTTATTTTTACTCAAAAGACGATTACATATATTATATGAATATTCATTTTATCGCCATAGGAGGAGCGGCAATGCATAATCTTGCACTGGCATTACATCATAAAGGAGAAACAGTCACTGGTAGTGATGATACTATTTTTGATCCATCAAAGTCACGACTTGAAAAATATGGGCTGTTGCCTTTAGAATTTGGATGGTTTCCAGAAAAAATCACTTCAGATCTTGATGCTGTGATTCTAGGAATGCACGCAAAAGAAGATAATCCAGAATTGCTAAAAGCATTAGAAATAGGCTTAGATATTTTCTCATACCCTGAATACTTATATGAACAAGCAAAAAACAAAACACGTGTTGTAATAGGAGGTTCTCACGGTAAAACTACTATTACCTCTATGATTTTGCACGTGATGCATTATTGGGAGAAAGAAGTAGATTATATGGTGGGGGCACAACTAGAAGGTTTTGATACAATGGTACGCCTTACAGAAGATGCAGATTTTATGATCCTAGAAGGAGATGAGTACTTAAGTAGCCCGATAGATCGCAGACCAAAATTTCATCTTTACAAACCTAATATTGCACTACTAAGTGGTATCGCTTGGGATCATATCAATGTCTTCCCAACATTTGAAAATTATGTGGAGCAGTTTCAAATTTTTGTAGACTCTATGACTAATGGAGGTGCAATGATTTATAACACCGAAGATGAGAATGTAGTTAAGGTAGTAGAAAACGCCACAGCTCATATTAAAAAATATCCATATGAAACACCTACATATACTATAGAAAATGGAGAAACGCTATTAGATACCCCTGACGGACCTATGCCTATTGAAGTGTTTGGAAAACACAACCTTAATAATCTCGCTGGTGCCAAATGGATTTGCCAGCATATGGGAGTTGTAGAAGAAGAATTCTATGAAGCTATTGCTACCTTTTCTGGAGCGAGTAAACGTTTAGAAAAAATAGTCCAAAATAATAATACTGTTATTTACAAAGATTTTGCACATAGTCCTTCTAAGGTAAGCGCCACAACAACCGCTGTAAAAGAACAATATATGGATCGCACACTTTTAGCTTGTCTAGAATTACATACCTATAGTAGTCTTAATCCAGATTTTCTCTCTGAATACAAAGGAGCACTAGACGCTGCAGATGTTGCGGTGGTTTTTTACTCACCACACGCATTAGAAATAAAAAAATTAGCTCCCATCACACAAGAGCAAATTGCAACTGCTTTTAAAAGAGATGATCTTATCATCTATACAGATCCAGCAGCCTTTAAAAAATTCTTATTTGAGTATGATGTGAACAATACTGCTGTATTATTAATGAGTAGTGGGAATTATGGAGGGTTGGATTTTGAGGAGGTTAAAGGATTGGTTTAATGAAATATTTATAATAGAGCTATCCTTTTTATGATCCTAATATAAATGGGTTAATAGAAGAATCATTCTCGAGATAGCATTCCTACTTCTGCTAAATTTCTTATAAATTATAAAGAAATACCATTAAAAAAGTAGCGTGTATACCTCTATAATTCTGCTTTCGCGAAAGCGTAAAAAGTAACACAAAAACCAACCTTAAAAAGAGCTTCCTTTTTTCCACAAAATGTTAATAACTTCAAGGTCTTAAAGTGCTATTTCTAATAGTACTGCATACGCTTTCCCTATATTTGTTTGTTACACAATTTTAAGACGAATTATATGAGCGAAAACGCTAATAAAAACCAGTATTCGGCAGATAGTATCCAGGCTCTCGAGGGAATGGAACACGTGCGTATGCGACCATCTATGTACATAGGTGATGTAGGCGTGAGAGGTTTACACCATTTAGTATATGAGGTAGTAGATAACTCTATAGATGAAGCTATGGGGGGACACTGTGATCGTATAGATGTTACTATTAACGAAAACAACTCTATTACTACTAGAGATAACGGTCGTGGTATCCCTGTAGGAATACACAAAAAAGAAGGAGTTTCGGCATTACAAGTTGTAATGACCAAAATAGGAGCTGGAGGTAAGTTTGATAAAGATTCTTATAAAGTTTCTGGAGGTCTTCACGGGGTAGGTGTATCGTGTGTAAATGCACTTTCTAATCACCTGAAAGCCACAGTTTACAAAGAAGGCAAAATCTGGGAGCAAGAATATGAGCGTGGTAAAGCGATGTATCCCGTAAAAGCCATAGGAGATACAGATTTTACAGGTACCGAAGTAACTTTCTTACCTGATGATTCTATTTTTACTCAAACAACAGAATATAGTTATGACACTCTAGCATCACGTATGCGTGAGCTGGCTTACCTTAACAAAGGAATTACCATCACCCTTACAGACAAGCGTTCTAAAAAGGAAAATGGTGACTACGAGGGAGAAACTTTTCACAGTAGCGAAGGACTTTCTGAGTTTGTTCGTTTTTTAGATGGCACTCGTAATGCGATCATAGGAGATGTAATCGCAATGGAAGGTGAAAAAAATGGAGTTCCTGTAGAAGTGGCTATGATATACAATGATAGCTACTCTGAGAACTTACACTCATATGTAAATAATATTAATACTCACGAAGGAGGAACACACCTTGCAGGTTTTCGTCGTGGTCTTACAAGCTCTCTTAAAAAGTTTGCAGATGCTTCTGGTATGCTAGACAAACTTAAATTTGATATTGCTGGAGATGACTTTAGAGAAGGTCTTACCGCAATTATCTCTGTTAAAGTGGGTGAGCCTCAATTTGAAGGACAGACAAAAACAAAATTAGGAAACCGTGAAGTTACTTCTGCTGTATCTCAAGCTGTCGCAGAGATGATTGAGATCTATATGGAGGAAAATCCTAATGATGCAAAGATTATTGTTCAGAAGGTAATTCTTGCCGCTCAGGCACGTCACGCAGCTAAGAAAGCTCGTGAGATGGTGCAACGTAAAACAGTAATGAGTATAGGTGGTCTTCCTGGAAAACTATCTGACTGTTCCGAAACAGACCCAACACTTTGTGAGGTATTTCTTGTCGAGGGAGACTCTGCAGGTGGTACAGCAAAACAAGGTCGTGACCGTGAGTTTCAAGCTATATTACCGCTACGTGGTAAAATATTGAATGTAGAAAAAGCAATGGTTCACAAGGTTTTTGAAAACGAAGAAATCAAAAACATTTTTACTGCACTTGGTGTTACCATATGAACAGAAGAAGATAGCAAGGCGCTCAATCTTTCAAAATTACGTTATCACAAGGTAGTCATAATGTGTGATGCCGATGTAGATGGTAGCCACATATCGACTCTTATTCTTACTTTCTTCTTTAGATATATGAGAGAACTTGTAGAAAATGGATATGTATACATTGCAACTCCTCCTCTTTATCTCGTTAAAAAAGGGCAGAAAAAGCAATATGCTTGGAATGATAAAGAACGTGATGAGATTGCAGAACGCCTAGGAAATCAAGGCGTATCTGTACAACGTTACAAAGGTCTTGGGGAAATGAATGCAGAACAGCTTTGGGACACTACAATGAATCCTGAGTTTAGAACCCTAAGACAAGTTGCCATAGATAATGGTACAGAAGCAGATCGTATTTTCTCTATGCTTATGGGAGATGAAGTTCCACCTCGCCGTGAGTTTATAGAAAAGAATGCTGTGTATGCAAACATTGATGTATAAATAATAACACACATATAATAATCTCAAAAGCGCTGCGATACTATTATTATCAAAGTGCTTTTTTATTGTAAACTGTTAAAAAACCGAACTTTAATTACACTAATCTAGTTCACTACTCTTGCAAAACTATACAGATACTAAAAAAAATACTGATGAAAAAATAACTTTAAACGATAAAATACACACTTCTTTGAATTATTTTTTTTTAACATATTTTAGGATTTATTTGTAAGAAAGTGTATATTTGAGATATCCAATCGTTAAATTGTTATTACTAAAGACAATTACAACACTTAATGTTTTATAATTAGATGTAGGGGTTTAATTATGAAATTAGGACATAAAGAGTTTTATTATCAATGATAATAAAGCTCTTTTTATTTTTTTAAAAGATACTTTTTTGAGTTAATAAGACATTAAAAGCCCATATGGTCTCCAATAATTTAAAAATAAATTAGACCTCTGCTCATCATAATTATATTCTACAAAAAGCATTATACAAATGCCAAGAAGTAGATTTTTATTAAAAACTTTACTTTTCAGTAGTATGTTTTAAATAGAAGTATAATACAATCAATAACATAAATAGCAATTCTTCATAGGAACAAAGCCTTTTATGACCTAATATTTACTCCTAATTATTAACTGAAAATGGCGTTTGTGTTGTACTTTTGCAGTAGCATAATTGCTAGAAATTAAACTATAAATTTAAAAATAAATACCAATGAAAGTTACTGTAGTAGGTGCTGGAGCTGTAGGAGCCAGTTGTGCAGAATATATTGCAATTAAAGATTTTGCAAGTGAAGTTGTACTGTTAGATATAAAAGAAGGATTTGCCGAAGGAAAAGCAATGGATCTTATGCAAACTGCTTCTCTTAATGGCTTCGATACAAAAATTACTGGAACCACGGGAGATTATTCAAAAACGGCTGGTAGTGATATCGCAGTAATTACTTCAGGAATTCCTCGTAAACCAGGAATGACAAGAGAAGAACTTATAGGAATTAATGCGGGGATTGTAAAAGCTGTATCTACAGCACTTGTAGAACAATCACCTAATGTAATATTAATTGTTGTATCTAATCCTATGGATACAATGACATACCTTGCTCACAAAGTAACTGGATTACCTAAAAACCGTATTATCGGAATGGGAGGTGCTTTAGATAGTGCTCGTTTTAAGTACCGTCTAGCAGAAGCTCTTGGAGCTCCTATCTCAGATGTAGATGGAATGGTTATAGGAGGTCACTCTGATAAAGGAATGGTACCACTTACACGTCTTGCAACTCGCAATAGTGTTCCTGCTTCTGAGTTTTTAACAGAAGAAAGACTAGAACAAGTAAAACAAGATACTAAAGTAGGAGGAGCTACCTTAACAGGTTTACTAGGCACTTCTGCTTGGTATGCACCTGGTGCAGCAGTATCAGGTATGGTACAAGCAATTGCTTGTGATACTAAAAAAATATTCCCTTGCTCATCATTACTTAATGGAGAATTTGGACTATCTGACCTTTGTATAGGAGTACCTGTAGTGTTAGGAAAAGACGGTATCGAAAAGATTGTAGAAATTAATCTAAGTGATGCAGAAAAAGCGCATCTTGCAGAAAGTGCAGAAGGCGTTAAGAAAACAAATGGTTTATTAGCATTCTAAAAAAACTCTGATATAATCAAATTACAAATCGGTTTTTGGTACTTCAAAAGCCGATTTTTTTTTTAAAACCTCTCCGCTTTCGCGAAAGCAAAACCATATTTTATTAAAACCATTCAAATGAAAAATAGTATTCTTCTTATTCTTCTATGTACCACTGTTTTATCTTGTATACCATCAGAGCCTAAAAACAACTACATTATTGACATAGAATTAATACCTAACCAGAATGAACAGAAAATTAGTTTTGATAACAAAGAAGCTATAAAAGAAAGACTCCTAAAATCTGCAGTCGATGTTACAATAGAAATACTCACAAACACCACTGCTCGTATTGAATTAGCAACTAATAGCACTCAAAATCATATAACATCATTACTTACTCAAAATGGTAACCTTGAGTTTTACGAGACTATATCATTAAACTCCATATCTCCCGCGATTGAATATTTATATGAAAGCAAATTAGAAAAAGACACTACCCTTCTTAAAGAGTTTACTGAAAAATTTATGCTAGCAAATCCTAACTCTGGCTCAATAGGATCTTCAAGAACACAAGACACCGCTACTATAAATCGTATCTTTAAAAACCCACTACAAGAAAACATTCCTAATACTATTTTTAAATGGGAACTCCCAATTCCTAATATTGATCGATTAAATCTCTATGCCTTAAAAATAGACAATCACGGAAATCCAGCTATGCGTGGCAACTTTATAAAGGATGCAAGACAGCAATTTTCACACTTTGGAGATCCAACAGTAGGAATAGAAATGAATGATCTAGGTGCAAAACTATGGGAAAGACTTACAGAACGGGCAGCTCAAGATAACTTTCCAATAGCAATAGTAGTAGATGGTCAAATATTCTCTGCCCCTTTTGCAAGACAAGCTATAAAAGGCGGATCTACCGAAATAAGTGGTCATTTTACAGTAGAATCTGCCAGATTACTAGCACAAGTATTATCCAGTAGTACTATACCTCAATTTAAAGTTCAGAATATTTCATTAAAATCTACAAAAGAATAATGTAAGAATAGTAAAATTATGCTTTCGCAAAAGCGTGTAAACATCACTCCAAGTACTTAACGCTATAAACTAATATATTAATCATTTTATCTATTGGCTACTTATAACGATAACATTATATTTGCTCGTCTTTTAAAGGTCAACAAGATGTATGAAGTATCTTGACTATCTTTTTTAAATAAAACCTGTGAGAAACAAATGGTTTTTTGGTGCATTTATACTTATTCTATCGATACTTTGTATTAGTATAGAAAAAACACCTGTACACAATCAGGAGATTACTATTTATTTCTCTAACAATCAAAAAACTAGTAACACTATTATAGAAGCAATTGCTTCTTTAAAAAAACAACTTTCTCATCTAGGCGTAACTCATTTTAAAGTACGACAACTAGACAATTCATTTAGGATTACGTATCACAGTGATATTGCCGTATCACAGATAGAAAAGGCTCTATCTACTCAAAAAGGGAGTACGCAATCACAAGATAATAACATTCCCCAGACTCCTAGCGCTATTAAAAGTTATGAGATCGCTATAGCCAGCATACAACATCATTCTGATTTTGATGGAATCTCAGGCACAATTGTAGATTATAAATTTGAGACCACAAGAGCTACAGATATACAAATATATAGTGCCGTTATCCCATATATTTATGTTAGTAAGAGGTTACCCACTATATCTCAAAAAATAACATCAGTTCATCTTGGACTTTTTTCAAAAAACACATCATATAATATTCCTTTAGTACGCGCAGGACCTCTGTGCTAAAAAGAAATATTTGATAGTATGTAAGAAGACTAACTTCGTATAAAACCTATCTATTTAAGACTTTATAAATAGACTAAAGTCTACCTCACAATCAAACTATTATTTTTTAATTAGTTACTATAAAACTCTTGTTTTAAAGTGACTTAAATAACTAAAAACACAAAAAATGCAAAACAAAGGACTCATTAGAACTTTTGCGTTCATCTTTGGACTGGTATGTATTTACCAACTTTCGTTTACATATTTCGCAAACAAAACAGAGAAAGAAGCAAAAGCATATGCAGTGGCTCAAGCCCCTGGAGATGCAGATAAACAAGATTATATAGAACGTACATACTTAGACAGTATAGGTAAAAATCCCATTTTTACTGGGATAACCTATAATGATGCAAAAGACAAAGAGCTTCATAAAGGTCTGGATCTTGAAGGTGGGATTAACGTAATTCTTCAAATTTCTATAAGAGACATCTTAGGAGGTCTAGCAAACAATAGTAAAGATCCATCTTTTATAGCTGCTTTAGACAAAACAGATCAAGTTCAAAAAGATAGTCAAGACACCTATTTTGATGATTTTATAGCTGCTTTTGATGGTCAACTTGCTTCTCCAGATATATTTGCAAATGTAGTACTAGAAGACAAAGTAAATACTTCTATGAGTAATGATGAAGTAGCTACTGTACTTGAAAAAGAAATTCAAGAAACCATAAAATCTGCTTTTGAAACACTTCGTAATCGTATTGATAAATTTGGAGTAACACAACCTAACATCCAGAGTTTAGGTGATAACGGGCGTATATTAGTAGAACTTCCAGGAGCAAAAGATATTGATCGTGTACGTAATCTTCTTGAAAAAACAGCACAATTAGAGTTTTATACAACACACTATGCTGGAGATATTATTAACTACTTAGGACAAGCAAACGAGACGTTACGTACTATTGTAGCTCCAGAAAAAGCAGAAACTGAAGTAAAACAAGATAGCACTCTTGATGATAGTGTATCAAACCTTCTTAAAGATGTTGAAGAAGAAGAGGAAGTAGAACAGGATTTTGGACCATTATTTAAAATATTTAGTCCAAACTCACAAGCTTTCCAAGATAACCGAGTAGCTAATGTAGGGTTTGCAGCTATAAAAGATACAGCAACTATAAATTCATATTTAAGAAACCCTGCAGTTATCAAACAACGTCCTGCTGCGCTTCGTTATGCAAAATTTGCTTGGGGAGTTCCTGAGACAGAAGGAGCTGAGATTGTTGCTTTATATGCACTTGAGTCTAACAGACAAGGAGCACCATATATGGACGGTGATGTAGTAAATGATTCTCGCCAACAATTTACACAAACACAGCAACCATCTGTAGGTCTTGACTTTGAAGGACAAGGTGTAAATAAATGGGCAAAATTAACTGCTGAAGTTGCTCAAAAAAGGAATGCAATTGCTATTGTTCTTGATGACAATGTACACTCGGCAGCAACAGCTCGTCAAGAAATTAAAA
>CALKZS010000074.1 GCA_938002835.1 uncultured Dokdonia sp.
CTCAATAATGAACGGGCGGCAAAGATAATACCTATTCACAATATATCAACAATAAAACACATAAATAATTACAAAATAATACCGCAACATTAACAAATAACTATATGACAATTCATTATGAATAATAAATAGCCAAAAACACTACTTAAAATACCCGAAAAAACAAGCCAAAAGTATTGACAAAACTAAAAATCTAGCTAGCTTAAAAAGAATATAACAAAAGATAGTCTTTTTGCGAAAGCAAAATGAAATGAAAAATTGCGCCAAAGAAAAATATATTTAAAAAGGATATGATCTTCATATTGTAAACCTACATATAAGGTCATATCTTTGCCTTTTATTAAATAATCGAACTATGATCAATATCACTTTGCCTGATGGCAGTGTAAAAGAAATGGAAAGGGGATCTACTCCTATTGATGTTGCAAAAAGTATAAGCGAAGGACTTGCTCGTAATATAATATCTGCAAAATATAATGAGTCTATAGTAGAAACCTCAACCCCACTTACCGAAGATGGTTCGATCACACTTTTTACTTGGAATGATGATGAAGGGAAAGCAGCCTTTAGACACTCTTCTTCCCACGTCCTTGCACAAGCGATTATTCGATTATATCCTAGTGCAAAACTCACTATAGGACCCGCTATTGAAAATGGATTTTACTATGATGTAGATTTAGGTGATCAAATCATATCTGATAAAGATTTTAAGAAAATAGAAGATACAATGCTGGAGATTGCTCGCGGAAAGCACGATTTTAAAATGCGCGCGGTAACAAAAAAAGAAGCATTAGATAAATACAAAGCAGAAGAAAATGAGTTTAAAGTAGAGCTCATTGAAAATTTAGAAGACGGCACCATCACTTTTTGTGATCACGATAACTTTACAGATTTATGTCGTGGTGGACATATACCAAACACTGGAATTATAAAAGCTGTAAAAATAATGAGTGTTGCTGGTGCATACTGGCGTGGGGATGAAAATAAACCACAGCTCACTAGAGTTTATGGAACTTCTTTCCCAAAGCAAAAAGACCTTAAAGCTTATCTTGCGCTTCTTGAAGAAGCAAAAAAACGCGACCATAGAAAATTAGGCAAGGAACTTGAATTGTTTACATTTTCAAAACGTGTAGGGCAAGGACTTCCTCTCTGGCTCCCTAAAGGAGCTGCTTTGAGAGAACGATTAGAAAATTTCTTGAAAGCTGCTCAAAAAAAACAAGGATATGAAATGGTTGTCTCACCACACATAGGTCAAAAAGAACTCTATGAGACTTCTGGTCACTATGAAAAATATGGCGCAGACAGCTTCCAACCCATACTAACTCCTAATGATGGAGAAGAGTTCCTCTTAAAGCCTATGAACTGTCCGCATCACTGCGAAATATATAACAGCAGACCTTGGAGTTATAGAGAACTTCCTAAACGTTATGCAGAATTTGGGACTGTATACAGGTATGAGCAATCTGGCGAACTTCACGGATTAACTCGTGTGCGTGGCTTTACTCAAGATGATGCACATATTTTCTGTACTCCAGATCAACTGGACGAGGAATTTATGAAAGTGATTGACTTGGTATTATATGTTTTTGGTTCATTAGGATTTGAAGACTTTACTGCACAAGTATCTTTACGAGATCCGAAAAATCCTGACAAATATATAGGTGCAAATGAAAACTGGGTAAAGGCAGAAAATGCGATCTTAAATGCGGCAAAAGCAAAAGGCCTTAACTATGTAGTAGAAACTGGTGAAGCAGCTTTTTACGGACCTAAACTAGATTTTATGGTAAAGGATGCTTTAGGACGAAGCTGGCAACTAGGAACTATACAGGTAGATTATAATCTTCCTGAACGTTTTGAATTACAATATAAAGGAAGTGACAACGAGATGCATAGACCTGTAATGATACATAGAGCTCCCTTTGGTAGTATGGAGCGCTTTGTTGCTATACTACTAGAACACACAGGCGGAAACTTCCCTCTCTGGCTAATGCCACAACAGGCTACTATTCTGACATTGAGTGATAAATATGAGAAATATGCTCAGAATGTTTTAAATTTGTTAGAAAATCACGAAATTCGCGCCCTTACCGATAACCGTGGAGAAACAATGGGCAAGAAAATAAGGGAGGCCGAAATACAAAAACTCCCATTTATGCTCATTATAGGAGAACAAGAAGAAAAAGATGGAACAATATCTGTAAGAAGGCACGGAGGAGAAGATTTAGGCAGTATGACAGTAGATGCATTTGCAAAAATTGTTACTGTAGAAATTGCTTCGACAATGAAAACATTTGAAAACTAAGTAAAGAATAATTAATAACAATATTTCCGCTTTTGCGAAAATTTTAAAATTACAACGCCATAGCAATACGTAGAAAAAGATCGAGAGGTCCTGCAAGGATCATTAAAGAAGATCAACACAAAATCAACCAAAAAATACGTGCAAAAGAAGTACGTCTTGTTGGTGATAATGTTGAAGTAGGGATTTACCCTATCCAAAAAGCACAAGCACTAGCTAATGAATTAGAGTTAGATCTTGTAGAAATATCACCTAATGCTGCTCCGCCTGTTTGTAAGATTATAGACTACAAAAAGTTTGTCTATGAGCAAAAGAAGCGTGAGAAGGTAATGAAAGCAAAAGCCTCAAAGGTTGTTATTAAAGAAATTCGTTTTGGACCTAATACAGATGATCACGATTATCAGTTCAAAAAGAAACACGCCGAAAAGTTTTTAAAAGAAGGAGCTAAGCTTAAAGCATATGTATTCTTTAAAGGTCGTTCTATCATATATAAAGACCAAGGAGAGATATTATTGCTTAAACTAGCTCAAGAGCTTGAAGAACTAGGTAAAGTAGAACAATTACCTAGATTGGAAGGAAAACGTATGACAATGTTTATCGCTCCAAAGAAAAAATAAATACTGTATATATTTAATATACATAAGATAAGAACCCTCACAAACTGTAAAGTTGTATGAGGGTTTATTAACGGAAAGACACAACGTAATTGTGTCCTAATAAGTGAGATTATTAAAAAATAGGAACAGATGCCTAAAATGAAAACAAAATCCAGTGCTAAGAAGCGTTTTAAGCTTACCGGAACTGGTAAAATCAAAAGAAAGCACGCTTTTAAGAGTCACATATTGACAAAAAAATCTAAAAAGCGTAAGCTAGCTCTGACGCACGATGGCCTTGTGCACGAAGCAGATGAGAACAATGTTAAATTGATGCTTAATCTTAAGTAATCACTTTAACCGGTTAAAACAAATTATTTTTAAACCCTGGAGTGGCGCACAAAAGAATTATGAGTTAAGATTTTTTTCTTAACAAAATGAATCGCACACTACAAAAACACATTAAATTATGCCTAGATCAGTAAATTCAGTTGCTAAAAGAGCCCGAAGAAAAAAGGTGATGAAGCAAGCCAAAGGTTACTTTGGAAGACGTAAAAACGTTTGGACAGTTGCAAAAAATGCGGTAGACAAAGCGATGCAATATGCATACAGAGACCGTCGTCAAAATAAAAGAAATTTCCGTTCATTATGGATCACACGTATCAATGCGGGTGCTCGTATGCACGGAATGTCTTATTCTCAGTTTATGGGAGGAGTTAAAGCAAATGGAATAGAGCTTAACCGTAAAGTGCTTGCAGACCTTGCTATGAATCACCCAGAAGCTTTTGAAGCAATTATCAATAAAGTAAAGTAAGGCGTAAGCCTCATTTAATAATATAATCTCATTTATTTAAA
>CALKZS010000075.1 GCA_938002835.1 uncultured Dokdonia sp.
ATAATTTGTACAGAAGTCCAGGGATACTTGCGTCTAATTCTAAAAATTAAGAGAAAATGAGCCTTAAAAACACTCATTTACGCCCTAAAACTAAAATGAAATTGAAAAATCGACTAAGTTTTGAACAAAAAAAATAAAAAACCTCCTAGTCTAACTAATCTTTTGCAACGGTCTCTATTTTCAAAGCGTTTAGACAAAAACACAAAGAAAGGATTTGAACAAATGAATAAGGAATTAAAACTACGGGTTTAAATAATAGTTTAGCACTACAATTTAATATAAAAATCTTCTTTTTCCTGTCCTGATCTAAAAAACACCATTCCAAACCAAAAACCATCTATAGTTGCAGATATTTCAGGTATTTTTTTTATGATATTCCAAGCTGCCGTCATTTCTTGTGACCAGTGTATATCATCAAAAAACCAAACCGTTTTTTCTGATACTGAAGGAAGTAGTGTTTTTACATATGATAGTGTTGCCTCTTTAGAGTGATTTCCATCAAAGTAAATAAAATCTAAAGCTTCATTTTTGAAAGCATTTAGTTCGTTTTTAAAATCACCTACGATAATCTTGGGAGTAGTAATATTTGCTTTATCGAGATATTGTTGAGCAATAGCAGCAGTATTAGGACAGCCTTCTATAGTATATACTGTATTCTCATTATTAATAGAAAGTGCTGCGGTTGCAATACCTAAAGAAGTACCTAGTTCTAATGTTTTTAAAGGTTTGAAGTGTGCAATAAGTCGTTCTAACAACAAAGCTCTTTTGTGAGTAGCTCCAGCAACTTTAGCAATTTTTTTTACAGCCCTCTTATTAGAAGTAAAAACACGAGAGCCAGAGCCAAAATCTTTTACATCTATCTCTGCGTTACTAGCTAGAAGCGATGCTCTGTATGTTGCTAGTTGTTGTGTGGTTTTAGTGTTGTTTTTTCCTCTTAAAATGTCTTTTTCTAGATTAAATATAAACGGACTATGTATTCCGTGTAGATGGAAGGTTTTAGGGAGCCATTTAAGATATGCAATGCTTTGGTATAACATAGATAATACTATTCTTCCATTTTTGCACTTAGCTCAAACCATCGTTCTTCTTTCGCTTCAAGCAAAGTAATTATTTCCTGTAATTTTACACTCTCCTCTGTGATTTGATCTTGTGTAAGATCTGGATTGAGAAAAGCTTTTTGTTTTTCTTCTTTTTCTCGTTCTAGCTTTGCAATTTCTCTTTCTAACTTTGCGTGTTCTTTTTGCTCATTATACGATAGTGCGCCAGCGTGTTGTTTTTCTTTCCAGCTTTTTGATTCTTTGTCAGGAGTAGCATTTTCTAGTACAGGTTTTTTATCTTCTGTTTTATTAAAAGAGAGATCACCTTCATAAGCTCTAAAGTCACTATAATTACCTGGAAAATCTTCTACAACAGCATTGCCTTTAAAAACAAAAAGATGGTCTACTATTTTATCCATAAAGTAACGGTCGTGAGATACCACTACTAGACAACCTGGAAAGTCTAATAAAAATTGTTCTAATACATTTAGAGTGACTACATCGAGATCATTTGTGGGCTCATCGAGAATCAAGAAGTTTGGGTTTTGTATAAAAACAGTACAGAGATAAAGGCGTTTGCGCTCACCACCACTTAGTTTTTCTACAAAGTCATATTGCTTTTTTCGGTCAAAGAGAAAACGTTCTAATAATTGCCCAGCAGAAATTGTACGTCCTTTTTTGAGCGGGATATGATCTCCATATTCTTTAATAACATCAATTACTTTTTGCCCAGACTTGATGTTAATTCCCTTCTGTGTGTAATACCCAAACTTGATTGTATCACCCACAATTACTTTTCCATTATCTGGTAGTAACGCACCTGTCATTATATTGAGAAAAGTAGTTTTTCCAGTTCCATTTTTTCCAATAATCCCAATTCGTTCTCCTGTTTTAAAAACATACTCAAACTTATCTAGCAGTCTAAGGTCACCATATGATTTACTTATTTTATGAAACTCAAGAATTTTACTTCCCATACGTTCCATATTAATCTCAAGTTCTACCGTATTATCATTGCGGCGTTTGTGAGCGCGAGCTTTAATCTCTGCAAAGTCATCTATACGAGATTTTGATTTTGTAGTACGTGCTTTGGGCTGGCGACGCATCCAATCCAATTCTTTTTTATAGAGTTGTTTTGCTTTTCCAGTCTCTGCTTCAAAAGCAGCAACACGAGCTTCTTTATTCTCAAGATAATAAGCATAATTACCTTTGTAATTATATAATACCCCATCTTCAAGCTCTACAATCTCGTTACATACGTTTTCAAGAAAATAACGATCGTGGGTTACCATAAATAGCGTGATACTTTCTGATCTAAAATAGTCTTCTAGCCACTCAATCATCTCAAGATCTAAGTGGTTTGTGGGCTCATCTAGTATAGCAAGGTCAGGATTAGTGAGCATCATTTGTGCAAGAGCGAGGCGCTTTTTTTGACCTCCACTTAGAAGCTCTACTTTACGACTTAAGTCGTCTAGTTTAAGTTTAAATAATATTTGTTTGTAACGCGTTTCAAAATCCCAAGCTTGGGCAACTTCCATCGCATCAAACGCTTTTTGATATGCATCTGTATCTTCCATATGCAAAAGCGCTTTCTCATAATTTGCAATAATTTGCAATATGGGATTATCTCCTGCAAAAATGGTTTCTTCTACCGTAAGTGTTGGATCAAGATCTGGTTCTTGAGGCAAAAAGGAAATGGTAATTCCTTTGCGGTTAACCACTTGACCGTTATCTGGAGATTCAATACCAGCAATAATATTAAGTAAGGAGGTTTTTCCGGTTCCGTTTTTTGCAACAAAACCTACTTTTTGATCTTTATTAATTCCAAAAGAGATGTTTTCAAAAAGTACACGCTCTCCATAAGATTTTGCTATTTGCTCGACAGATAGGTAATTCATTGACCAGTGTTTGGGAAATTTGTGATGGTGTTTGTTACGCTTTCGCGAAAGCGTACTCGCACGCAAAAATAAGGCTTATATCTAACCTATTATCTTTCTTTATGAATAGAAAACAAATTTCAAGAGGACTAAAATAATCACTTACTCTTTTTTGTAAGGTATCGTATTATATATATAAAACGGGTTAAAACAACTAAAGTGTTTTTAATACTCAAGGGAATATAAAAAGAGTTGCTACAAAACAACTCTTTTTTAATAACGCATTGAGACAAAGTTTTGTCTTTTTATGATTTAACTATTTGCAGCCTCTTTCATAGTCGTGGCTAGTAGAGTATATGCTTCTGTCCAGGCTTCTTTTACATCATCTGTAAAATCATCACCTAAGCCTGCGCCAAGTGTATAGAGTAATGAAGAACCTACATCATTATAATGTTCGTCTTTTACTCCATATCCAGCGTGATCTTTCCCTAGTTTTTGAACTGCAGGTACAATGGTTTCTAGTCTTGATAGTCCATTAACTACGGTACCTATCATAGTCATAAGTTTTTTGCCCTGAACCTTCATATCTCCTTTAAATAAAGGTTTTACACTTGGGTTTGTTTCAAATAACTTAGCATAAAAAATTTCTGCAGCTTGTTCTGAAATTGGGATTACTTTTTTAAAAGATGATTGTACTAGAGCTACTTTTTTGTCATTCATTTTATCTAATTTTAATTATACTGATTTGTTTTTTAGAATGATAATTTATACACTTATAATGAGCAGTGATAAAATTATATGAGGGGCAGATTAACATAATTAGTTCTGAAAGTACAAAATAATTTTACGATGAAATAGCTATTGAATTTGAAGGTCTTTATTTTTAAATATTCCCCAAAAAAAAAGTGTTAATTTTATTAAATTAACATTTTGAGATAGTTGCAAAATTTTATTTTGAGATATTTTTTTCAAATTATCAAAAATCAAACTAAGATCATCGAGTATCTTATTAACCTTCTATTATAAAAATGCTGTGACATTTTGACATTTTACAGCAAATGGCAGTACTTTTGCCTCCTCAATAAAAAAATGAAGTAAGACCGTTATGGCAACAAAAGATAAAACACAAGATACAAGTACAGAAGATGTTGTAAACGATCAATCTACACCAGAAGTAGAAGAGACAACAACAGCGCCAGTTCAAGAGGAGGCTAAGGAAAAAAAAAGTGAGTTAGAAATAGCTCAAGAAGAGTTACAATCAGAAAAAGACAAGTTTTTGCGACTTTTTGCCGAGTTTGAAAATTACAAACGCCGCACTACAAAAGAGCGTATAGAGCTTTTTAAAACTGCTGGGCAAGAAGTTATACAGTCATTATTACCTGTGGTAGACGATTTTGATAGAGCTCTTAACGAGTTTAGTGATGATAAGGATGATCCGCACGTAAAAGGAATGGTGCTCATAAGTAATAAACTTAAAGAGACTTTAAAATCTAAAGGGCTTGAAGAAGTAGAAGTAAAGGTAGGAGATACTTTTGATGCAGATGTACACGAAGCTATTACACAAATTCCAGCACCTAAGAAAAAGCTAGTAGGTAAGGTAGTAGATGTAATTGAAAAGGGGTATAAGCTAGGAGATAAAATCATACGTTTTCCAAAAGTAGTTACCGGAAAGTAAGAGTATAGAAGCACAATTGTGCCGCATAATTAGTTAATAAAATCCAGCTAGCTGGAGCGTATTATGAAAGAAGATTATTACGACATATTAGGGATTTCAAAAGGAGCCAGCGCTGCCGAAATTAAAAAGGCATATCGTAAAAAAGCTGTACAATATCACCCAGATAAAAATCCAGGTGATGAGACTGCAGAGGCAAATTTTAAGAAAGCTGCAGAGGCATATGAAATACTAAGTGATGAGCAAAAACGTGCTCGTTATGACCAATATGGTCACCAAGCTTTTGAAGGTGGCGGTGGCTTTGGTGGTGGCGGTATGAATATGGATGATATCTTTAGTCAGTTTGGTGACATCTTTGGTGGTGGCGGTTTTTCTGGTTTTGGAGGTTTTGGCGGTGGTAGCCGTCAAGGGCGTGTAAAAGGAAGTAATTTGCGCATACGTGTAAAACTTACTCTAGAAGAAATTGCAAATGGTGTTGAGAAAAAAATCAAAGTAAAACGTAAAAAACAAGCCCCAGGGGTTAGTTATAAAACGTGTTCTACCTGTAATGGAGCAGGACAAGTAACTCGTATACAGAATACTATTTTAGGACGTATGCAAACTAGTGCTCCTTGTAATGCTTGTGGAGGTGCTGGTCAAATGATAGACAAGCGTCCTGCAGGAGCAGATTCTCAAGGATTACAGGTTACAGAAGAAACCGTAAGTATTAAGATACCAGCGGGAGTAGTAGATGGAATGCAGCTCAAAGTTTCTGGAAAAGGAAATGAAGCTCCAGGAAATGGTATTGCAGGAGATTTACTTGTAGCCATAGAAGAAAAAGAGCACGATCACTTACAACGTGAGGGAGATAATCTTCATCTTGATTTATATGTAAGTATTAGTGAAGCAGTTTTAGGAACGTCAAAAGAGATAGAAACTGTCACGGGTAAAGTGCGCATTAAGATAGAAGAAGGAGTGCAAAGTGGAAAAATACTTCGCTTGCGCGGAAAAGGAATACCATCAATCAATGGGTACGGAAAAGGTGATTTACTTGTACACATAAATGTATGGACACCTAAAATATTGAGTAAAGAACAAAAACAGTTTTTTGAAAAAATGGCACAAGATGAAAATTTTAGCCCTAATCCAGAAAGAGGAGACAAATCTTTCTTTGAAAAAGTGAAGGATATGTTTTCATAAATTAAATTTTTAGAAATTTATAGCAGACTTTTAATTGAGTTCGTAAAAAAAAGTTATATTTGAATAACGTTAAACAATGTTTGACGTTATTTTTCTTTTTCATAGCAATTTTTTTTCCCATCCTGAGCTTTCGCTTAGGGTGGGTTTTGCGTTTCTAGGGATTTGTTTAACGTTTACTTTTTTCTATAGTATTATTTTATGAGGCATAAATCTCTTTTAATATATCCCAAAAAAAAGACTAGCAATAATAGAATCGTGATTGCATATCACTATCTTAGCTTTAATAATAATCACTATGACAGCATTGCTTGAAGCTGTAGAAATCTCTAAGCGTTTTGGAGAGTTTACAGCACTTAATAACGTTTCTATTTCGGTACCTAAAGGAAGTATTTTTGGGCTTTTAGGTCCTAATGGAGCTGGTAAAACAACACTTATACGTATTATCAACCAGATTACAATGCCAGATCAAGGTAATGTAACATTAGATGGAGCTCCTTTAGAACAACATCATATACAAGATATAGGGTATATGCCTGAAGAACGTGGTCTCTATAAATCTATGAAAGTAGGAGAGCAAGTACTATATCTAGCTCAACTCAAAGGATTAGATAAGAAAGAAGCGAGTAAACGTGCTAAATATTGGTTTGATAAACTAGATATAGGAGATTGGTGGAATAAAAAAATACAAGAACTATCAAAAGGACAAGCTCAAAAAATACAGTTTATAGTAACTATAATGCATCAACCTAAGTTGCTCATTTTTGATGAACCCTTTAGTGGTTTTGATCCTATCAATGCAAATCTTATTAAAGATGAGATTTTACAATTAAGAGAAGAGGGAGCTACTATTATCTTTAGTACACATAGAATGGAATCTGTAGAAGAGTTATGTGATCATATAGCATTGATTAATAAGTCTCAGAAAATATTGGACGGAGAGATTAATGCTATTAAAAGGCAATATCAAAATAATACTTTTGATATAGGTGTTAAAGTAACAGATGAGGTGGCATATAAATCCTTTTTAGGAGATTTGTCAAATACATATAATGTTTCTAAAGCGCAATTTAAAACATTAGGAAATGAAGAAAAACTTCGAATAGAAATGGGAAGTAAAGGATCTCCTAATGAACTTCTTTCAAAATTTAAATTGTTTGGACAGGTGTCACATTTTGTAGAAGTGATACCGAGCGTAAATGATATTTTTATTCAAACTGTCAATCAAAACAAATGAGCATTTTATCTTTAATAATAAGGCGTGAGTACGTAGCTAGAGTACGTAATAAATCATTTTTGATAATGACGTTTTTGAGTCCGCTTATTGCAGTAGGGATGATATCTCTTATCTCATACCTTACACAGCTCAATGGAGAAGATAAACGTACCGTTGTGATAGTAGATGACTCAAGACTTTTTGATACTGTTTTTGTGAATACAGATCAAACAACATACCTAGATTTAACTAAAGAAGGTATGGAAACTGCCAAGAAGCTTGCAAAAGACGAATCTTATTACGGACTTATATATATAAATAAAGATGTTAAAACATCGGACAACGCTTTAACATTTTATGGAGATGAGTCACCTTCATATGATTTTATAACAGACATAGAAAAAAAAATAGAAAAGAAGTTAGAAAATGAACGCCTTATCGCTCAAGGAATAGATTTAGTAATTCTAGAGAACGCAAAAGCATCGGTAAGTCTTAATGTCGAAAATTTTTCTGGAGAGCAAAGTTCCAAAATGAGTAATTGGGTAAAAGCTGCTTTTGGCGGTGGTGCAGGATATCTTTTAATGATGTTCATTATTATCTATGGTAATATGGTAATGCGATCTGTTATAGAAGAAAAGACCAATCGTATTATAGAAGTAATCATCTCTTCTGTAAAGCCATTCCAATTAATGTTAGGTAAGATTTTAGGAACTACACTTGCGGGAATTACTCAATTTGTAATTTGGGTCTTAATAGGGAGTATTTTGCTAGTCGTTCTTAGTTCTATATTTGGTATAGATCCTAGTGCAGCATCAGAAGTAAACCCACTATCTTCCCAAGTTAAAGATATTTCTAGTGACCCAAGTTTAGTGGTTGAAATTTTAGAGGAAATAAAGAAGTTACCACTATTACAGTTAGTCATAGGTTTCTTTATTTACTTTGTGGGAGGCTATTTTTTATATAGTTCTATATATGCAGCTATAGGTGCAGCGGTAGATAATGAGACAGACACGCAACAATTTATGTTGCCTATTATAATGCCATTAATGCTTGCTATTTATGTAGGTTTCTTTTCGGTAATAGATAATCCTCACGGAACAGTAGCAACCATTTTTAGTATTATACCACTCACGTCACCTATAGTAATGTTAATGCGTATACCATTTGACGTTCCTGGATGGCAAATAGCAATATCTGTAACACTCTTAATACTTTCATTTGTTGGGACAGTGTGGTTTGGTTCAAAAATATACCGAGTAGGTATTTTAATGTATGGTAAAAAACCAACATATAAAGAAATTTTTAAATGGCTAAAATACTAGTAATACTATCTCTTTTTCTACAAGATGAAGCTGTAGAGAAAGTAAAAGAAGTGATTGAAAAAAATGTTTGGGGCACTCTAAAAGAAATCTTTGACTATGAAGTAATAAGTCTAGGAAAGGTAAATTCTCCTGACCATATAGGTCTTACCGTAGGACATATTGTATTATTAATAGTAGCATTTGTTTCAACAAATTATGTTCTTAAATGGATACGAGTAATGTATACTCGTAAGATGTTAGGAGACGATAAACTTAAGTTTGCTAGTGTATTTAAGTTCATAAAATACATTGTTTATACTGTAGTTATTTTATTTACCTTGAGTGCTTCTGGAGTTAATATTACGGTTCTTATTACAGCATCTGCTGCATTATTTGTAGGACTTGGCCTTGCGTTACAAGAAATCTTTCAGGATGTAATAGGTGGTATTTTAATAATGGTAGATAAGTCTATTACAGCTGGAGATATTATCGAAATAGATGGGCGTGTAGGACGTGTTTTAGAAATTAAATTAAGAACAACTAGAGCATTAACTAGAGATGATAAGATTATTATTATTCCTAATCATAAATTTATAACAGATACACTTTATAATTATACTCAAAATCATAAAACAACAAGAGAGTTTGTGAGTGTAGGTGTTGCTTATGGTACAGATACTCGTATGGTAGAAGAGGTGTTACTTTCTTGTGTAAAAGTACATCCAGATATTTTAAAGCACCCTAAACCATTTGTTCTTTTCGAAAATTTTGGAGATTCGTCATTAGATTTTAGTCTTCACTTTTTTTTGAGAGACAGTTTTACAGACCCTAGAGTTAAAAGTGAAGTGAGGTTTGAGATAGATAAACGCTTTCGCGAAAGCAATATCTCCATACCATTTCCGCAGCGAGATGTTCATATTAAAAAATAAGAATTATTTCACTTGTGTACTCTTTTAAAGTAAAAATGAGACTTTCTTGGTTAGGGTATGAATTTTGTTTTACAAAACACGTAGCTTTATAGTCGTAGATAATCTAAGATAATAAGCAATAAAGAGAGTATTTATACTAATTTATTATAGACTTATGATAGGTCTAATATTTAAAATATAACAATGGCAAAAATATTAATCATAGAAGATGAAGCAGCGATACGTCGAGTGCTCACAAAAATACTTTCTGAAGAGAGTAAAGATTATAATGTAGAAGAGGCAGAAGATGGTCTGGAAGGCATAAACAAGATAAAGGAAGAAGATTATGATCTTGTACTTTGTGATATAAAAATGCCAAAAATGGATGGTGTTGAGGTACTTGAGGCTGCAAGAAAACTTAAGCCAGAAACTCCTATGGTAATGATTTCTGGCCACGGAGACCTAGACACTGCAGTAAATACAATGCGTTTAGGAGCTTTTGATTACATCTCAAAACCGCCAGATCTTAATAGATTATTAAATACAGTACGTAACGCACTAGATAAAAAGAATCTTGTAGTAGAAAATATCAAACTCAAAAAGAAAGTCAGTAAAAAGTATGAGATGGTAGGAGAAAGCCCTGCAATTACTCATATTAAAGAAATGATAGAAAAAGTAGCTGCAACAGATGCAAGAGTTTTAGTCACAGGCCCTAACGGTACCGGTAAAGAGCTTGTAGCACACTGGCTACACGAAAAAAGTGAGCGTTCTAAAGGACCTATGATCGAGGTAAATTGTGCCGCAATACCTTCTGAACTCATAGAAAGCGAACTTTTTGGACACGTAAAAGGAGCTTTTACGAGTGCAAATAAAGATCGTGCAGGAAAGTTTGAAGCAGCAAATGGAGGTACTATTTTCTTAGATGAGATAGGAGATATGAGTCTTTCTGCTCAAGCAAAAGTGTTGAGAGCACTACAAGAAAGCCGTGTGCAACGTGTAGGTAGTGATAAAGATATTAAGGTAGATGTGCGTATCGTTGCTGCAACAAATAAGAACTTAAAAGAAGAAATTGCCGAAGGTAATTTTAGAGAAGATTTGTATCATAGACTAGCTGTTATACTCATTAAAGTACCAGCACTTAATGATCGTAGAGATGATGTACCTATTTTAATAGAGCATTTTGCAAAAAAGATATCGCAAGAACAAGGAACAGCTCAAAAAACATTTTCTCCTAAAGCCATAGAGTTACTTAAAGCTTACGACTGGACAGGAAATATACGTGAACTTCGTAATGTGGTAGAACGTCTTCTCATTTTAAGTGGACCAGAAGTGTCTGAAGGAGATGTAAAATTATTTGCTAGTAAATAAACAATTATGAGCGCTATACAATCAGAAGATTTTAAGGTAAAAAATATAATAGATTTATCTACAAAAAATACTACTTTATTAATTGATCAAGATGAAAAACAATTAGAAAAACAGCTCAAAAAAGTACGTAAAACGCTAGGGAAATTACAGGACACAATTTATGCTCACGATAAATACAGTGTTTTGATCTGTTTACAAGGAATGGATACTTCTGGGAAGGATAGTTTAATTCGAGAAGTTTTTAAAGATTTTAATGCTCGTGGTGTTGAAGTGACAAGTTTTAAAGTTCCTACAGATTTAGAGCGTAGTCACGATTATTTATGGCGTCATTATATCGCATTACCACAACGTGGTCGTTTTGGAGTGCATAATCGCACACATTATGAAAATGTATTAGTAACTCGAGTACATCCTGAATATATATTAGGTGAGAATTTACCCAATATACAATCTGTAAAAGATGTAAATGATGCTTTTTGGGATGCTCGCTTTGAGCAGATTAAAAATTTTGAAAAACATCTTATAGAAAACGGAACGATCATTTATAAGTTTTTTATGCATCTTTCAAAAGACGAGCAAAAAAGAAGATTACTACGAAGGCTTAATAAACAAGAAAAGAATTGGAAATTTTCTGCTGGAGATCTTAAAGAACGTAAACTTTGGGATCAATATCAAACCTTTTATCAAGATGCAATAAATCGTACTTCTACAGAAAAAGCACCTTGGTACATTATTCCGGCAGATAATAAACCAGCAGCTAGACTTGCTGTCGCTTCTATACTTTTAGAAACATTACAACAGTATACAGATATAAAAGAGCCAGAACTAGATGATAAAACAAAAGCAAATCTTACCGAATATAAAAGGCAATTAGAAAATGAATAAAATTGTAAGAAATCTATTGGTTATACTATTTGTTGTGGGTAATTACGCTTTCGCGAAAGCGGTTCAAAACCCATCTACAGATTCGCTCACGATGAGAAGTATTTATACCGCTTCATTGACAGAAGGAAATAGTTATGAATGGTTAGAATACTTATCAAATACAATAGGCTCTCGTTTAAGCGGAAGTGAAGGAGCAGAAAAAGCTGTAGAGTGGACAAAAGAAGAACTTGAAAAAGCTGGTTTAGATAAAGTGTGGTTGCAGCCAGTGATGGTTCCAAAATGGGTGAGAGGAGAAAAGGAAACAGCATTTATAGAGGATAAAAATGGAAAAAAAACAGAAGTACCTATTTGTGCTCTTGGAGGATCTGTAAAAACAGATGCCAAAGGATTAAAAGCAAATGTAATAGAAGTACAAGGTATAGAAGAACTTAAAGAATTAGGAAAAGCAAAGGTGAAAGGAAAGATAGTATTCTTTAATAGACCAATGCAAGAAGATCTTATAAAAACTTTTGAAGCATATGGAGGTTGTGTAGATCAACGATATTCTGGTGCAATGGAGGCAGGTAAATTAGGAGCTGTTGGTGTGATTGTACGCTCTGTAACCCATAGTCTAGACGATTATCCTCATACTGGTTCTATGTCCTATGGAGATTTACCTCCATCAAAACGTATTCCTGCTGCTGCAATAAGTACAAAAGGAGCTGAGTTATTAAGCGCTTCTTTAAAATTAAATCCTGAAACTCGTTTTTCTTATAAAATGTCTTGTGAAAACTTAGGAGAAGTAGAGTCTTATAATGTAATAGGAGAGATTACAGGAAGTGAATATCCAGATCAATATATGGTTGTTGGAGGACATTTAGATTCTTGGGATTTAGGAGATGGTTCTCACGATGATGGAGCTGGTGTTGTGCAAAGTATGGAAGTGCTTAGGCTTATGAAAGCAATAGGTTACAAACCTAAGCATAGTATGCGTGTTGTGTTATTTATGAATGAAGAAAACGGACTGCGAGGAGGTCGTAAATATGCTGCTGAGGCAAAAAAGAATAAAGAAAAGCACGTTTTTGCTTTAGAAAGTGATGCTGGAGGATTTACACCTAGAGGTTTTTCATTTGATAATGAAACTACAAATTTTGAGCAAGTATTGAGTTGGAAATCTCTTTTTGAACCTTAT
>CALKZS010000076.1 GCA_938002835.1 uncultured Dokdonia sp.
GTAGAAGAGTTCCAAGGCATTGTAGAGAGTGATGATCTTTTCTTTGCCCATTCTGAGAAAGGGAGTCGAAATTTAGATCGTCCTGCCAAAAAGCGAGGAGAAAAAGCTGGTAAGCGAGATATTAGTAATGAGAAAGTTGCAGTTGTTGTTACTTGTGACGGGTCAGAGAACAACTATTGTAAGGTCGTTACTAAAGGGCGTATCAGTAAAAAGGACTTGGATAAGGTCTTCAAAGAAAAACTAGATAAAGTAGAAGTGCTCTGTAGTGATAGCCATAGAAGTTATAATGCATTTGCAAAGAGTTTGGATATCAATCATAAGAAGTTTAATGCTTCTAAAGGGCAACGAGCAGTAGAAAAAATCTATCACGTGCAAAATGTTAATAATATGGATATGAGACTACGAAAATTCTTAGCTTCATTTAACGGAGTAGCTACTAACTAAATACTTGCAGAACTATCTGAATTGGTTCTTAGTACTTGAAAAGATTAAAAACTCAACTACTAGAATTACAAATGTAGCTGCTATAGCTTTTGCATCAAATACTGCGTGGATGGAATTTAAAAACACAACAGCAAATCATATTTTTTTTAGAACTTAGCTTTTTTAAATATTATTCACATACACACTTTATATACTATTGTATTCAAGCGTGTTACATCAAAAAATATCTTTATTAACTGGTGTTACGCACTAAATCATCAAAAATTTAACCTTGTTGTCAATAAGTATTTAAACTACTGATTACTATTAATTTATAAACAAATATCTACTTAGATTTATTAATCGATTAGATAACAGTTTACATATTTAATGGCTAAAACGATTAAAAAAGCTATTTTTTTTTAAGAAAAAGGAACTTATCAACAGTTTTTTGTTAAAAATGAGAAAAAATACTTCTCTGATTGCGTAACACCAGTTATTAAGTTAGAAGTTACTATCTTTTTTCCACTTCCCTAATTCAAAAGCACACTTCCCTCATTCCTTCTAGTCTTTATAGAGTGTAAATAATAAATTTATCCTACCAAAGATTATCAAATGAAAAAAATTACACTAACTATTATCATTGTATTAACTGCATTCTCAATAAATGCACAAACTCTCATCACAGGAACCATATCAGACATCACAGGACCATTACCATTTGCAAACGTGATTATATCTGGAACAAATTCTGGGACCGTTGCAGATGCTAAAGGTTATTTTTCAATAGAAACCAAAAAAGGAGACATCCTTATAATTTCTTATGTAGGATATACACCAAAGCAAATCTCTATTGATAACACAAAGCATCTCAACATCTCATTAGAAATGGATAGTCTAGACGAAGTTGTCATTATAGGCTATGGAACGTATTCTAGTAGTCATTTAATATGTTGTGGAGGTCACACTATATATTGCGAATTTCCAGATTCGCATACAAATGAAAGAATTAGTTATACTTCTAACGAATCAATTATTAAAACATATCCTAATCCTACCTCAACAGGGTATATAACTTTAGATATGAAAGAGCAATACTCAACTGTAGAAATATCTATACATTCTATAACAGGTCAAAGACTGACATATCAAACATATAACCAACCCAAAGAAAGGCTTTCTATAGATTTATCAAAATTTTCTAAAGGGATATATCTTATAAATATGGTGGCAGATGGAGAATCACTCCCTGCTCAAAAAGTAATACGAAATTAAAAAATAACAAATTCATTTACAGTTCTAATAATCTATTTTTCAATACACAAAAGACCAACAATCTATTATGAAAAAAATAATATTCGCCCTTGGATTCTTCTTTGCTTTACTATTAAATGTAAATGCTCAGAATGATGCTATACCAGACAGTATAGAACAACAAAAAAAGGCAATACAAGTAGCAACAGAATGGATCTCTATGTTTTACGAAGTAGAAAACACAGATTCATTAATGAACATCTCTAAAATTCCTTTTACTGTTGACAATAAAGAAATATTACATTCAAATGAGGAACTTGAAGCTATGTATACCAGCATAATAGAAGATAAATCTCAACTAAAAACTCCTAAAATTAAAGCAGAAATTTATAACGAAGAGCATCCCTTTATTGAAGAGTTTTCTTCTGCTAATTTTTTACTGGTAATGACATTTATTACAGAAAAAGAAGAAAGAACTCATCAGGTCTTGATATTTGTAGAAATAGATGGAGACAACTATAATGTAATAGGTTTTCAAGATTAAAATAAATATGTTGAGTCCTTAAACAAAACAATCATTCATTACTATACTAGTAACAACTCATAAAAGATACATCTAAAAAATAGCCTCAGCAATTTGTCTGATATTATCACTTTTACCCATAGAATAATAATGTAATATAGGTACACCGGAAGCTTTAAGTTCTTTACTCTGCTCAATACACCACTCTACTCCTACTTGCCTTACATCCTGTGGTGTCTTACATTTTATAACCTCTTTTACTAATGCATCTGGCATATCTACACTAAAGCGCTGTGGTATCATATTCAATTGCTTCATTGTCGCAAGTGGTTTTAAGCCTGGTATAATAGGCTTTGTAATACCAGCGGCACGACATTTAGCTACAAAATCAAAATATTTTTGATTATCAAAAAACAATTGTGTTACTACATAACAAGAACCTGCTTCTAGTTTTTTCTTTAAAAAGTGAATATCACTCTCTATACTAGGAGCTTCTAGATGCTTCTCTGGATATCCCGCCACACCAATACAAAAATCTGTAGCAGAAGAATTTTGTAAATCTGGATCTAAGTATTGCCCTTTATTAAGATCTACTATTTGCTCTACCAGATCCTGTGCATAAGTATTCCCTCCTTTGTTGGGTTTATAATAAGTTTCACTTTTTACAGCATCCCCCCGCAAAGCAAGTACATTTTCTATGCCTAAAAAATCAAGGTCAATAAGAAAATTCTCTGTATCCTCTTTTGTAAATCCACCACAAAGTACGTGAGGCACTGCATCTACATTATACTTATTTTGTAACGCTGCACAAATCCCTACAGTTCCAGGTCGTTTACGTACCACCTTTTTTTCTAATAATCCATTTGGAAGTTCGTGATATACATATTCTTCTCGATGATAAGTAACATCTATAAATGGAGGTTTAAACTCCATAAGTAGATCAATATTATCAAAAATAGTATTGATATTTTGTCCTTTAAGTGGCGGCAATATTTCAAAAGAAAATTCAGTCTTATTTTCTTTTATTGCATTTGCTATATGATCTCTTATTTTCATTTCATCATTTTATTTTCATATCTGCGAAGGCGGATATCTCATTGACTAGTAACAATTATTTTCTAATCTGCTATATTTGGAGCGAGCCATTTTTCCGCTTTCGCGAAAGCGATATCCTTACGCGCTGCATAGTCCTTTACTTGATCTTCTTTTATCTTTCCTAATCCAAAATAACGAGCCTCTGGATGTCCAAAGTAATACCCACTTACTGAAGCTGCTGGCCACATTGCTAGACTATCTGTGAGCACAACACCAATAGACTCTTTAACACCTAACAACTCCCAAATAGTCTCTTTTTCTAAGTGATCTGGACAAGCAGGGTATCCTGGAGCAGGTCGTATACCTCGATATTGTTCTTTAATTAACTCACTATTTTCTAAAGCTTCATCACTAGCATAGCCCCAATGTTTGGTACGCACTTCTTTATGTAAATATTCGGC
>CALKZS010000077.1 GCA_938002835.1 uncultured Dokdonia sp.
CCTATTTTTTTTGAGTTTTACAACCCGAAAGTATGAAGATTTTTTTCGCCGCCTAAACCTTAGTTTTAGCCCTAGAGCTAAAACTAAGGTTTCGACTTTTTTCAACAGCAAGCTGTTGCGTTTATTACTTGAATCTAAGAAGTGTGATTTTACGCAATGTAGAAAGCAAGAAGAAGAGCAAGCTTAGGTCTATTAAATAATAGGTGTTTTATATATAAAAACATACTTTACCAACCCACATAAGAAGGAGGGTCAATCTCCATTAAATTGAGATAAACTATAAGTTGTCCACGATGATGTGTAACGTGATCTTGTAGCAGGTTAAGTAATTGGTATTTGGACTTAGGACCAGCAAAAAAACCTACAATATCTTCGAGATCGTCTTCATCTGTATTTTTTATAGCAATGCGAGAGAGCTTAAAACTCATTTTAAGATTAGCAATTGTACGTTCTTTATCACTTTGTAAGTCTGAAGGATGTCTTTTGTCAGCATCAAAATACTTTGTAGAGATCCAATCTATATTTTCCCCTATATGAGAAAGTTGTTCCATAAAAGACATCTCACGAGGCATAGGTTTATAGTTAAAACTTTCTTTAGGCATAGACTGTGCAATAGCAATAATGTAGTCTCTAGAGTTATCCCATTTTTCTAAAAAAGCACTTTTTGGAGTTGTTTTTTGAGCCACTGCGATAGTTGAAAATAGGGTGAATATTAAAAAACTATAATGGTGTATCACTGTCATCATAAAGTCCTAAATTTTTTGCACGCTTCATCCAGTTTTTTCGTGCTAGTATTTGCAAATCTTCTATATGATCACTCTCATCCATAATCTCGAGACCTAGTAACGTCTCAATCACATCCTCCATTGTAACAATACCAGTTACAGTTCCATATTCGTCTACTACAAGTGATACGTGGTTTCTGGTAGAAATGAGTTGTTCAAAAAGCTCAGGAATAGGGAGATTTCTATTTGTTATAAGTAATGGACGCTCTAATTCTTTAAGTGTTTTGTTGTGATTATCTAGTGCTACTTCTCTGTATACTTCGCTTTTTAAAACAATCCCCGTTATGTGATCACGCGTTCCTTCAAAAATAGGAATACGAGAAAATCGTAAGGATTGATTTTCTTCAAAAAAAGAAGCAACCGTTGTTTGAGCATTTGCCATTTTTATCACCGTACGAGGTGTCATAATATCTTTGGTAAGCACCTCTTTAAAAGTAAGAAGATTATTTAATATTTTTGACTCTCCTTCTTCTATAACGCCTTCATCTCCTGCCATTTGTGCCATTACAGTAAAGTCTTCTCTACTCAAAGCACTCTCGTGATGTCCTTTGCTACCTACCATTTTCGTAAATAATTGTAAGATAAAAAGTACTCCAGTATACTTTAGTAAGAGCACCATTATCTTCAATGTTTTTGCAGAGAAGTTTGCAAGTTGTTTCCAGAATTTAGCCCCTATCGTTTTAGGAATAATCTCACTAGCTACAAGTATTAAAAAGGTCATAATTGCAGAGACAAAACCAAGAAAATTTATTTCTGTAAAACCTAGATTGATATTAAATTCTGGATAAAGCCCTCCTGCTACAGTACCCACCATCATAGCTCCCACAGTGTGCGCTAGTGTGTTAAGTGTGAGAATAGCAATAAGAGGCTTGTCTACATCTTTCTTAAGAGTTTCTAGAGTGTCTGCATACGCCTTTCCTTCACTCTTTTTCACATTGATAAAAGTAGGGGTGACACTTAATAATACTGCCTCTAATATCGAACATAGAAACGAAAAGAAAATAGAAACTGTCGCCCAAAGTAAAAGCTGAACCATAAGATATTAAGATATAAAGTGTTTATGTAAAAGTAGGGAAAAACTAGAGATACACCCTTTATCCTTTGAGAAGATTATAAATAGTATATTAATTTGCTTTCGCGAAAGCAAAAAAACGCTTAATTTTTGTATTATACCTGCAGCATAAATCACAGAAATATTGTTTCTCATCACTCTTTAGGCATTTCAAAAGCATCCTTAAAGGTAAACGCTCTTTGACTAGCACCATTTTCTTGTAAATAAGTAAGTCTTTCTATAGCTTCCTGTTCTGGTGGAATTTCTCCGCTTCTAATCCACCACAAGGCATAATGTGCAGTGCCATATTTTTGAAACCACTCTTTTTGGCGTTTCATAATAGTGGCGTGAAAGGTCTTATAAGTAAACTCTTGGAGAGATGTAATATCTTCCCAAACAGAAAAATTAATAAGCACTTGCTCATCATTGAGTACGTTAGGAACGGGTGTTGCGTTTGGGTCTAAAACATCTCGCCACACAAACCCTTTTGCTCTTTCGGCAAGTGCATTTACAGTGTCTGTATTGTCTCTAAAATCCTTCATTTCGGGATCGTCTATAGAGATTCCTTTCATTCGGGCAACGTTTATTTGAGCGAGGTAATATGGCATTTTTATAAAAGTTTTACAACATCCTTAGCAAAATAACTTGCAATCACTTGAGCTCCTGCTCGCTTTATGGCTATTAATTGTTCTAGCATCACACTATCGTGATCAAGCCAGCCTTTTTGTGCAGCCGCTTTAAGCATTGCATATTCACCACTTACTTGATATACAGCAATAGGCACATTTACCACCTCACGCAAGTCACGCACAATATCGAGGTAACACAAACCTGGTTTTACCATCACAATATCTGCACCTTCCTCTATATCCATCAAGGTTTCTTTGATTGCTTCGTCACGATTTGCAAAATCCATTTGATAGGTTTTTTTGTTTTTTGGCACGTCTTTGAGGGCTACTGGTGCACTGTCTAGCGCATCGCGAAAAGGACCATAAAATGAGCTTGCATATTTTGCACTATAACTCATAATGCCTGTATTGTAAAAACCTTGATCTTCTAGCAGAGTGCGCATTTCAAAAATGCGACCATCCATCATATCACTAGGCGCAAGAAAATCGGCACCTGCTTTTGCGTGACTTAGCCCCATTTGTGCAAGGACACTGCTTGTTGTGTCATTTACAATCTTACCATCACTCACAATACCATCGTGACCATATGATGAGTAGGGATCTAAGGCTACATCTGTCATTACAAGCATTTCAGGGCAGCAATCTTTTACTGTTTTAATCGCTCGTTGCATTAATCCCTCTGGATTTAGTGCTTCAGTACCTGCATTGTCTTTAAGATTGTCTGGTACTTTTACAAAAAGCAATACAGATTTTAATCCCATTGCCCATAGTTCTTTAATCTCTTTTTTGAGCAAGTCAAGACTGTAGCGATAATACTCAGGCATAGAATCTATTTCTTCTTTAATATCTTTACCTTCTACAATAAAGAGAGGTACAAGAAAATCATTAGGAGATAAATACGTCTCACGTACAATAGATCGTATGGCTTCACTACTGCGCAATCTTCGATTTCTGTGTATTGGGAACATAGTCTTGTATTTTGAAGAACAAATTTACCAATTAATGTCTCACCGTATACCTATTTTAAAAGCATAAATTAAGCGAGACTTGCCCGCTTGTGTGTTTGTTCTAATATAAATAGAGATCGTTGCAAAAGGTTAGTTAGACTAGGAGGTTTCTTATTTTTCTTTGTTTAAAACTTAGTTGATTTTTCAATTTCATTTTAGGGTATAAATAAGTGTTTTTAAGGCTCATTTTGAAAAGTAGTAAACCACTATAACTAGGTTTACCTGTAGCGCTTTTATCTTTAGTATAATGTTGCTTTAAAATGGTAATAATTGGACGCCCATCTATAAGTGTATTTATTTGTGTGAAAAATGTACGTTTAATCTTACGAGAATGTATATCACAAATACTATCGGCTAAAGTGGGGTGTTATACTAATTCCATAAAAAAAGATACAAAATCTATCCAATTTGAAAAAGGCTTTGTAATGGTCTCACTTTATGAGATAATGTCCTTTTTTACGCTTTCGCGAAAGCGCAAAAAAAAGAAATTTTAATCTCTTAACATTGCAATATGAGGAATTTCATCTTCTAGGTATTCCTCACCTTTCTCTTTAAATCCAAGACTGTTATAAAAAGTTTTAAGATACGTTTGAGCAGAAATTTTTATAGTTTGGGGTCCATAATGAGATGTAATAGCATCTATAGAAGCATTCATAATATCATAGCCATATTGTTTCTTACGAGCATCTTTTTTTACTAATACTCTACCTATGCTAGCCTCATTAAAATAAATGCCTGCATTAAAAATTCTAGTGTATGCCACAAGTTTTTTATTTTGATAGCCCAAAATATGTAACGCTTTTTGGTCTTTATCATCTATATCTTGATAAACGCAATCTTGTTCAACAACAAAAATTTCAGATCGTAATTGCAATAGCGTATATAATTCTCTTGTTGTGAGACTATCAAAGTTTTTTATATCTATTTTAAGCACCTAGTTTAAATATATAATCCGCGTAGCGGTTTTTTAAAATTAATGACACGCTATTTTATCTACTCTGCGCTGGTGGCGACCTCCTTCAAAATCTGTAGTTAAAAATACTTTTACAAGTTCTAATGCTTGATTTTCTGACGTATATCTTGCAGGTATAGCTATTACATTTGCATTATTATGCTCACGAGCTAGTATAGCAATTTCTTTAATCCAGCATAATGCTGCTCGTACACCTTGATGTTTATTAACACTCATAGCAATACCATTACCACTACCACATATTACAATTCCAAAATCTGCTTTTTCTTTCTCAACATCTGTAGCAACAGGATGTCCAAAATCCGGATAATCTACACTTGCATCTCCATCTGTTCCATAATTAGTAACAGTATGTCCTTCTGCCTCTAAATAGCTTTGTATAGCTTCTTTATAATTTGTTCCTGCGTGATCGTTTCCTATAGATATTTTCATACTCCCTTTTTATAAAAACAAAGTTAAGGATTATGAGATAGGTATTAAATAACAAAACTTTAAAATAAGTATTCCCTATCGTTATCACTTTAGGGAATATTATTACATCATAATATGTTTAAGCTAAGTTCTAATTTAAATATGTATTATTTTTGTTTTAAACTTAAAGAGATATGATACCCGATGATTTTAAGGTTTTTTTTTGTGAATTCAGATGTTTCCACTCAGCAGGAAATAGTTTCTAGTTTACTAGCTATCTCTACTGAGTCTTCATCTTTAATAGAACCTAGAGAAGATAAAGTTCTTACTTGCCCTCATTGTCATAGCACTCGTATTCGTGCCAATGGTAAACTCAAAGAAGTATAACGTTATTTATGTAATGGATGCAAAAAAAATTAGTGAGACTACCGGTAAATTCTGGTATAATATCAAAAAGAAAGACAAGATAACTCGCTATTTGTTTTGCCTATTATCAGGGTACAGCATTCGTAAAAGCGGAAAAGAGACTGGCATTTTGATTCAAACATCTTTTGACTGGCGTCATAAATTATTGACTTCCTTTACTAGTGTGTCTGTGGAAGAGTTCCAAGGCATTATAGAGAGTGATGATCTT
>CALKZS010000078.1 GCA_938002835.1 uncultured Dokdonia sp.
ACTTAAAAACGGAAAACTACGTAAAATGTCTTCACTTTTAGATAGTGGTATTTTTCCAGGAAATCAAGGCGGACCATTAGAGCATATTATTGCTGCAAAGGCAATTGCTTTTGGAGAAGCACTTACAGATGAGTTTTTGCATTATATGGTACAGGTTAAGAAAAACGCTCAAACACTTGCAGAGGCAATGGTTTCTAAAGGATATGATATTATTTCTGGAGGGACAGATAATCATATGATGCTTATAGATCTTAGAAATAAAGATGTAACTGGTAAAGCGGCCGAAGAGGCATTGGGTGTAGCAGATATAACGGTAAATAAAAATATGGTTCCTTTTGATGATAAATCACCATTTGTCACTTCTGGAATACGTATAGGTACAGCAGCCGTAACTACTCGTGGTCTTATAGAAAGTGATATGCATACTATTGCAAACCTTATTGATAAGGCTATCACAAATTATGAAAATACAGAAGTACTTGAAGAAGTAGCAGCTGGAGTAAACGAGATGATGGGATCTAGACCTTTATTTAAAGTTTAGATTTTATACGTTATAAAACTTAAAAAAAGCTCCTTTTATAGGAGCTTTTTTTGTCAAGATATATTTTGGTTTGTTAATTTAATCTACTTTTTTTAGAGTTCCAGTTCCTGTATAACCCCAGTCAGTATTAGTATCCTCATCTTCTTCATTTGTGATGTGTCTCATATGATATAAAGAGATTTCGGTATCAGATTTCCAAGAGAGCGAATACATTTGTGTTTCTGTCCAAGCACCTCCAGAGTTTATCCAGAATAAATTAAGTTGTTGTCCATATCCCTTACTTATTTGCACCTCATTGGCGAGATCTTTTATAATGTCTCCATCACTGTCTTGTGTTAAAGTATATACATTATTATCTTCTATGTATAAGGTCATCGAATAGGTTTCTCCATCATCTTTTTCCATCTCACCAACCCATCCTCCATCAAAGCTCCGTGCTTGAGAAAACACTTGAAAAGTTGATAGTAGTAGTAATGCGATAATTGTAATAAATTTATTCATTATTTATAGTTTTTGTTTATCAAAACTAAAAATGAAAACGTTGGTAAAACATACCCATTAGAGAGTATTTATAATTATGATTAGGTTTTTTTAAAATCATATTTGCGCTCTAAGGCATATCGTAGTAGCTCTCCTTTGCCAGAGAGATTAAGTTTTCGCATCATATTTTTACGATGTTTCTCGACGGTAGAGACTGCAGTAAATCTTGTGGCAGCTATTTCTGAGCTTGTCATATTTTGAGCGATAAGTTTTAAAATATCACGTTCACTTTTAGAAAGAGGAGAAGAATTATTTTTTGCTTTCGCGAAAGCGTTATCAGTAATGTTTAATGTAGAGTCATAATATTTATTACCTATCATCACTTCTTTAATGGCAGTTTCTAAAATACTTAAAGAGCTGTTTTTTAGTACATATCCTACAGCTCCAGCCTCTAACATTTGAGTGATAGCCTTATCTTGGTCAAACATTGAAAATGCAATTACTTTTGTGTCTGGAAACTCTTTTGTGATCATTCTTGTGGCAACAAATCCATCCATTTTAGGCATTCTAATATCTGTAATAACTACATTGGGTTGTTTTGCACGAACAATATCTAATAGTTCTATGCCATCATTTGCCATACCTACAATAGAATAGTCATCATTGTATTTAAAGAGTAGTTGTATGCCATCTATAAGTGCTTGATGGTCTTCTGCTATTGCGATAGTGATCATATGGGAATATCTATTATAATGTTAGTTCCTTTGCTGGGTGTAGAGTCTACTTCCATAGTGCCTTCTAGGTGTTCTACACGACGCTCTATGCTACCTAGGCCCATTCCATCTTTTTCAGGGAGTTTACCTACTATAAATCCTTTTCCATTGTCTTCTACTACAATGTTGAGTTCTTCTTGGTGTTGCGTTAGAGATATTTGTAATTCTGTTGCTTGAGCGTGTTTTATTACATTAGTCACAAGTTCTTGAATGATTCTAAAAATGGTTATTTCTAGATGATTGCTCAACCTTTCTTCTAGCCCAAAATGTTGAATTTCAATAGTTAATCCACTAGGTGTAGATACTTTATTTGCCAGTTTTTCTATAGCAGGTAGCAATCCTTCTTTGGCCATTACGCCACTATTTCTTTCGTGAGCTATTGATCTAACACTTGTGTAGGCTTCAGAGATAAGAATATTTGCTTTGTCTAGTAGCTCTTGTGGATTGTGAGATGACTCAATATTAATTTGTAGATTATCGATATGCATTTTTACAGCAGCAAGAGTTCCTCCTAAACTATCGTGTAAATCACGGGCTATATGCAGTCGTTCTTTCTCTTGACCTTCTATCATTGCATTGATAGTATTGATTTCTTGTTCCTTAAGTAGTGTAGTGGTTTTTTGAATTTCTAATTCATAACTTGCCTCATTTATAACTTTTTCTAGTTCCGTCTCTTTCGTTTTAAAGCCTATGAGAGATGCAAATATTAGGGCTTCAAACAATGTGCCTATATATGAAATGAGAAGTAAGGGAAATCCAAAAAATTCTAAAAACGCATTAGAACCCATAAATATTCCTGTAAAAAGAACGATCATTGAGCAAATAAAATATATAAGACTTCCTGTAATAAGATACTTTGCATAGCGCGATTTTACTCTAAATAAATACACGTAGATTATGACACTATATATTGCCAAAATAATTGCAAATACATTATAAACATCTATGAAGATCTTAAAGCCAAAAATTAATGTTATTAGTGGGAAAATAGGACCTAACGCACTTAAGATAATAATCCCATATTTCAATAAATTATCTAAGGCAGAGTGATTTTTAGAGGTGTTTAAAACAATTTTTACAAGAAGGAAATAGAATGTATAACTCATTAATAGAAAGAGTCCATTATATGTCATTAATTCTTGTCCTAATACATCTCTATAATTAGTGGCAAACACATATAAGGACAGGAAAAACATATAGAGAGAATAATATAAGTATATTTTCTTTCTATGTTGTATATATAGCATCATATGGTAGATGACTAACATAAATAACCCACCGGTTATTAGACTATAAAATTTGGATGTTATTTCTTCTATCATTTGTAATAGTAAGCCTTAAAAACAAGGCTCTTTTGTGTACTAAGTTTTCTTGTTAATAACAAGAAGTTAATTGACAATTACAATACTCATTACAAGGTATATCTAAAAATTATTTTATTGGTATATCGACGATGATGTTTGTTCCTTTTCCTAAGGTACTATCTACTTGCATTGTACCTTCTAGATGTTCTATACGGCGCTCTATACTTCCCAATCCCATTCCATCTTTTGAAGTCAATTTTCCAACGATAAAACCACAACCGTTATCTTCTACAAAAATATTTAACTCGTTCTCGTGTTGAGTAAGGGAGATGCTTGCTTCGGTTGCTGCTGCGTGTTTAATAATATTTGTTACAAGTTCTTGAATGATTCTAAAGATTGTAATCTCAATATTATTTGATATTCTTTCGTCGAGTCCAAAGGCTTCTACGTTTATCTCAAGACCACTTGAAGAAGATACTTTATTTGCAAGATTCTGAACAGCAGGAAGAAGTCCATCTTTTGCCATCACACCACTATTACGTTCGTGGGCAATACTTCTCACACTTGTATAAGCTTCTGAGATTAGATGGTTTGCTTTGTCAAGTAATTCTTCTGGATTTTTAGTTGTTGTTAAATTACGTTGAAGATTACCTATATGCATTTTTACAGCGGCCAGAGTGCCACCTAGATTATCGTGTAAATCTCTAGCAAGTCTATGGCGTTCTTTTTCTTGGCCTGCTACTATAGCATTTATGGTATTAATTTCTTGCTCTTTAAGAATAGCAGTAGTTTTTTGTATTTGAAGTGCTTTTTCTTGCTCTGCAATGCGTTGTTTTCGTTTTGTATTGCGAAGAATGAGAATGGCAATTATTGAGAGTAGGAGTAGGGAGACTCCTAAAGTAATAGCTATATTTTGATTACGTTTTTTTTGAGATTGTTCTTCTAGAATTTGTTTTTCTTTTTCTAATGTTCTGTACTTTACATTGGATTGTGCTATTTGAAGTGAGTTTTTCTTATAATTTATTCTTACTTCTATTGAATCTGCCTCACTTTTTTCTTGATAAGCATCTTTGTAGTTTCCAATTGATGATAAAATTCTTGCTTTATAATTTTTAGTATAATATAAGCTTCGCTCGATGTCTCCTAAATCATTGTTTTGTTGAGCAGAGTCTATATAAATTAGTGCTTTAGATAGATTACCTTTTTTACGTTGTATTTCAGATAATCTTATGTATGATCTAAATTTTAAGTACTTTAAATAAGGTTTATCTCCTGATATATTTAATGCATTGAGATAGAGTTGTTCTGCTTCAGTAAAATTCCCTTTTAGTTCTATAAAGACTCCTTTGTTAGAATTATAATCGGCATAAAAAGGATGATTTTCTTTAAAGTTTGTCATAAAACTATCAAAGTCATCAAAAAAATCTTTAGTTACATTTTCATCAGATAAAAATTGATAATAATAATTAAGTAAGTTTATTTTGTGCCAAAATAGATCATTATTTTTTGTACACACTTTTTCATAAGTATCTATTAATTCTTTATAACCGCTATCTGAAATAACAATTTCTGCCGAGTAGACATCTAAAAGTGCTTTGTATGATAATTTGGTTAAGTCTTTATGATTTATTTTTTTAGCTTCAAATAAAGCTTCATTAACTAAATTAAATGACTCTAGGGTATAGGGATTTCTCTCTAAGTTATAGTATCCTTTTGATAATAAATAAAGTATATAGGCTTCTGAAGATCTACTTTTACTTATTTTAGGGATGATTACCTCTTTTTGGCCAGCGTCTATTAAAGTATTTGCTAGAAGCAAGGTGGTTTTTTTTAATTCAATTTGATCAATCTGATTACTAATCGTTATTGCTGTATTGTAATCAAGTCCTAAGATAGAATTTACATACGATTGTAAACGCATAGTATCAGATTGATCTTGCGCAATCAATCCAAAGCTTATGAAAAAAAATATATAAGATACTTTTTTGCTCAAATGTTTAAACTATTTTGTGAGTAGCTCTTGGACATCTTAAGTTACCATCCCAAGGTTCACCTTCTGGATTAGGATTTTCCCAAGTACCTATTTTAGGAGATCTTTCTCTTTTGTCTTCATTGCCTTCTCTGTAATAAAACTCATCGTCAAATATGTTTTCTACTACATAATGATTAACCTTATTTACAGGGCGATCGTGTATTTTTTTTACTACTCTTACTATCTTTAAAGTCCCTCCTTTTATAGGGCACTTACAATCAGGATGTATTGAGACTTTTACAGGTAATTTAATATCAAAATTTGGAGCTGCTTGTACTTCAATTATTAAATCTAATCCATTTCCATTAGATTTTAGTTCGGCTTTTGAAATACCTATATTTAAAAGACCTTTATACATAACTATGGTAAGGAGAAGGTCATTTATTTCGTAGTGTTTATTATTAACTTTAGATTTAAATTCTCCATAAATTGAAAAAAAAGATCCATAAAGTTGAGTTGCATAAATCATTTGATTTCCAGAATTGGATTCAAGCGAAATAATAGAGTTAGTTTGTGCCATTTGTTGTTTTTAATTAAAGTTATTGCAATGTATCTATGCAATAGATATAAAACCAATACCCATTACTGGGTATATAATACAACTTAAATTACAAGTAAAAAAATACTTTTTTAAAAGAATTTCCTATGGTTTGAGAACCAGTTTTATAACAAATAGGAGAAGTACAAAGGCTATAAAGCCTATTAATACCCAAAAACTTCCTTTGTACTCTTTCTTATGTAACTTAATATCTTTACGATAACTCCATATCATTGCTGCTATAAAGAGTATTATAAAAAAAATGATGAAAGCAATCTTTCCAGTACTAAACATTTGACTTATTTTAGGAGTTGTAAAAGTACGTATGCGTATGCTTTTGCGAAAGCATATAAACAAACCAATCTTATGAAAAACAAAATAGCAGCAGTAACCTTATTTCACGATACTTATGGATTAGATAGAGAGTCTAAGCCTACAGCAAATCTTCCTAAAGCTAAAAACGAACTTCGTTTTAATCTTATGAAAGAAGAAAATGAAGAATACCTAGAAGCAGCAAATGCAGGAGATCTTGTAGAAGTGGCAGATGCATTGGGAGATATGCTTTATATTTTATGTGGTACTATTATAGAGCACGGGATGCAAGATAAAATAGAAGAAGTTTTTAATGAGATACAGCGTAGTAATATGAGCAAACTAGGAGAAGATGGAAAACCTATTTATCGAGAAGATGGAAAAGTACTTAAAGGGCCCAATTACTTTAAGCCCAATATAAAGGCTATTTTAGAAAAGTAATTGCATAAAAAAACCGCCATTTGGCGGTTTTTTTACCTTGTTTGATACCATTTAGTTTTGTTTGATAACGATTCCCATTTTTTCGATAACGGCTAGTGTGATATCAAAAGCAGGATCTAAATAAGCAATAGTAGGTCCAGTACTTGAATTAAGTATTTGAGTAAAACTATTTGCTTTTGCATATGTGTTTATTTGCTCTCCAATTTTTTTGTAAAGTGGTCTCAAAAGTTCACCTTGTTTGATCTGCACTAGCTGTGCTCCATTATTACGAAAATTGGTAATATCTTGTTGCATACCAGCGATTTCCTCTTGTTTTGCTTGTTTCTCAGCATCAGACATAGTGTCAAAAGAAGCTTTGGCAGCTTCAAGTACTTTTTCGTAGTTAGCTATTTTGTCATTAAGTTGTTTTTCAAGGTCTTTGCCATACTCATCTAGTGACTTTTGCACTTCTGCTAATTCTGGCATTTGAGAAACTATATATTCAGAATCTACTGTTCCTACTTTTGTTTGAGCAATACTTGTTACTGCAAAAAGTAATATAAATGTACTTAGTATTAATTGTTTCATTATGTGGTAATTTTATAGATTATCATTTTTTGCGCAAATATATGGGATTGATGACAATATCTGTGGCATAAGGTTATTTTTCGTTATATAGCTGTCCGCGATGTGGTTTTAGAGCGTCACGTATAGGTTTCATAGCATCTCGGTCTACGACTAAAAAGGCTACACTGTGATCTAAAGATACATCTAGCACTCCTGTTATTGGGGTTTTTAACGCTTTCGCGAAAGCGTACTCCTTTAAATGTACCTCGTGATGTAAGGCTATTTTATGTGCGTCTGGACCTCTAAAGTCCCATAGTAATTTTAAGCGTTCCAAAATAACTTTTGTTTAAAAGTGAATGATATGTAAAAGTACGATCTTAAAGTATAATATATTACACAATAGAAGCGTTTGTACTCGCTGTGATTATTGTTATTTTTACAACTCTTAAATGTTATGTATGCGCTATTTTTTGTATGTTTTTTTTCTTTTTTTTTACTCAATTATTGATGCTCAAAATAATGAGCTATTGTGTGTTATAAACGGAGAAAAAATAAGTGTAAATCAATTTAAAAGGATATATGAAAAAAATAGGGATCTAATAGATAGTATAAGTTTTCAATCTCCTGATGAATACTTAGAACTTTTTATCGATTATAAACTCAAAGTACAAGAGGCATATGCTCTTGGTTATGCCGAAAGTAAAATATATAAAAGTGATTTAAAAAAATATAGAGATCAGCTGGCTCAAAATCATATAAAAGACACTCAAGTAACTGAAAAACTTGTAAAAGAAGCCTATGACCGAAGTTGTACAGAGGTAAATGCTAGACATATATTAGTAAGACATCAATCTGGAGTAGACACTTTAGAGACGTATTCTAAAATAAAAAAAGCAAGAGAACGTATACTGGCGGGAGAAGATTTTACAACTGTAGCAAAAGAAATTAGTGAGGATCCTTCTGTAAAAACTAATGGAGGAGAGCTTGGATGGTTTGGCGCTTTTAAAATGGTATATCCTTTTGAAAATGCAGCTTTTGAAACTAAGGTGGGAGATGTTTCAAAGCCTTTTAAAACTCAATTTGGGTATCATATTGTTCAAACTACAGATGTTCGTAAGTTTTCTGGAACGGTTCAAGTAGCTCATATTCTTATCACACATCAACAGAAAGATAGTACAGTAAATGCTGCTCATAAAATACAAGAGATTTATGGACTGTTGAAAAATGGTTCTTCGTTTGAGTCATTAGTTAATACTTATAGTAATGACCGGAGTACTGCTGCAAAAGGTGGGAAGTTAAATACTTTTCAAAAAGGTCAATTACGCAGTTCTATTTTTGAAGATGTAGCTTTTGGGCTTGAAAAAAGTGGAGATGTAAGTGCTCCTTTTAAAACTGATTTTGGGTGGCATATTGTAAAACTTATCAAGAAAAATCCTGTAGGAACTTATCAGGAAATGAAACGTGAACTCACCCAAAAAGTAACTAGAGATAAAAGATCTCAAGTTATAGATAAAACTTTACGCACTAAATTGCGTCAAAAGTATCATATAAGTAATATTGATTTGATTATAAACCGTTTTGCCGTAGATTACTCTAGTGTTAATAATGGAATTGAACAGTTTAAGAAAGACAAAGAGAAAATTGCGTTTAAAGTAAAGGACAAAGTATACTTATATAACGATATTAATAACCATTTAAAAAGTAAGTCAGGAAAAAAGTTTCAACAACAATATTCCTCAAAATTAGACTTTGTATCTAATGTGATAAATGCATATGTAGATGAACAGATTAAAGCATATCATCTAGAACATTTAGAAGAAGAAGAACCGGCTTTTAATGAAATATTACTAGATTATAAGGAAGGTCTTTTGTTATTTGAATTATTAGAAAATAGAATATGGAAAGTAGCAACAACAGATACACTTGGTTTACAGTCTTATTTTGAGACTCATAAAAAAAAATATGAAAGTGAAGAAAAATTAATATTAAATAGATACACATCATCTAGTAAAAAGGCACTAAAGAAGGTAAGAAAAAGTGTATTGAAAAATAAAAACCTAGAGACTAATATTGTTATTGAAGATCCAGCCATAAACTCTGAGTTAGATATAACAATCTTATCTAGTAATATAGAGCAGCAAGTTGTTTTAAATATAGGAGTGACAGATATTTTAAATACAGGTGATAATTATATTTTTTATAAAATAAAAAATATAATTCCTGAACAAGAACAAGATTTATCTATAGTAAGAGGTCGAGTGATGAGTGATTTTCAAAAAGCGTTAGAAACTTCTTTTGTAGATAATTTGAAATCTAAAGCTACTATAAATATAAATACCGCTGCGTTAGCTACATTAGTAGAATACTATAAAAAGAATGAATAAAGTAAATTATTTTTTTGGATTAATACTTTTGTTATGTACGATGAGCTGTAGTTTATTTACTACTAATGATGTTGAAAACCCTATAGCTAGAGTTAATGATCATTATCTAACAGAGGGAGAATTAACAGAGGTATTACAAAATAATATAACAGAAGATTCTAGTATTTTTGTTCAAAATTACATTAATGAGTGGGCAACAGAGCAGTTACTGTTAGATGGAGCAATGCGCAACATACCTCAAAATGTTCAAGATAACTTTGATAAATTAGTTTCAAATTATAAAAGAGACTTATATACTAAATATTATGAAGATATTTTACTCAATAAAGAGCTAGATAGTATTGTAAATATTGAAGAATCTCAAAGGTTTTATGAGAAAAACAAGAATAACTTTTTACTTAATGAGTCATTAGTACAGTTTAGATTTATTGCTTTTGAAAATGAAGATAATGTAGATGATGACTTAAAAAAAATGTTCAAAAGTGGTTCTTATAATGATCTAAAAAGCTTAGACTCATTAAAATTTAAATATAAAAATCATTTTTTGAATGATTCATCTTGGGTAAAAATAAGTAGGGTAGTAGAGCAAGTAAATGCTATAACTAATGAAAATAAAAATAGAGTATTAAAAAAAACAAATTTTATACAATTACGAGATTCATTAGGATTATATTTGGTCGCTGTAAAAAACAGGTTAGATCGTAATGATATAGCACCTCTAGAATATGTGCGCCCCACTATCAATCAAATTATTATAAATAAAAGAAAATTAGGACTTATAAAGAAGTTAGAAAAGGAGATTAAGGATGACGCGATTAAAAACAAACAATTTGAAATTTACAATTAATATATTGATAATGCTTTTTGCATTACAATTTTTACAAGCTCAGAATGATACAGCTATTACCGATTCTACAAAAATAGTTGTAGACGAAATCTCTGAGGTTATAGAGGTTGTTGATACATTAAAAAAACCATTTGAAAAGTTTAAAGTAGATGGTGTAGCAGGGGTCGTAGGAGATTATCTTATCTTAGAAAGTGATATAGATAAATTTTTATTTGATATAAAAAGTCAAGGTCAGTCTGCTGTAGACGTTACACCTTGTCAGGTAATGGGTAACCTATTAGAGAATAAACTTCTCGCACATCACGCTGTTCAAGATAGTTTAGTAGTTCCTGATTCTAGAGTAAACTCAGAGGTAGACCAACTTATTGCTCGTTTTGCTGCTCAGTTAGGATCAGAAAAGAAAGTGGTAGAATATTATAAAAAAGATAATATGGCTGACCTACGTGCTGAATTATATAAGATTAGAAAAGACGATATATTAACACAGCAGATGAACTCAAAGATTATTGAATCTGTAGATGTAACTCCAGACGAGATAAAAACTTTTTTTAACAGTATTCCTAAAGATGAGATTCCTACCATAGGAGTTGAGTTAGAAATTTCTAGAATAGTTGTAGCTCCTAAAGCAAATGAAGAAGAACGTCAGAAGGTAATAGATAGACTTAATGGTTTTAGAGAAGATGTTTTAGAGAACGGAAGCAGTTTTGCAACAAAAGCTGTTTTATATTCAGAAGACGGAGGAACTAGAGGAGATGGGGGACTTATGAATATTGATAGATCAACACCTTTAGTAAAGGAGTTTAGAGATGTAGCTTTTGCACTTCAAGAAGGAGAAGTTAGTAAACCTTTTGAGACAGAATTTGGTTTTCATATTGTAACTTTGGATAAGATGAAAGGAGATCGTCTAGATATAAGACATATACTTTTGATTCCTAAAATAGGCAAAAAGGAAGAAGAAGAAGCAAAAGATCATATCTCTAAAATTAGAAAACGTATTCTAGATGAAGAGATCACTTTTGAAGAAGCAGCTAGAGAATTTTCTACAGAAAAAGAGACTAAGTTTGAAGGTGGAGCTTTAGTTAATCAGTATAGTTTAGATAAACGTTTTGAACTAAATAGAGTAGATCCAGACATATATCCTAAAATAAGTAATTTGAAAGAAGCTGAAGTATCACTTGTATTTAATGATCCAGGTAGAACTGGGAATACACGTTATATGATATATACTGTAAATAATATTACAGAAGAGCATAAAGCAGATTATGCAAAAGATTATGTAAAGATTAAAGAGCTTGCTCTTAAAGAAAAGCAAATCAAAGCCATCGAAAAATGGCAAACTTCAAAAATAGAGGAGACCTACATTAAAATAAATGGTAAAAATCGTGATTGCGAATTTGTAAGCAATTGGTTAAAAAAATAAAATAAGTCTATGTCAGACGTTGCAGCTATTAAAAACTTGGTGGGGAGACATCAAGACCTTAAAGCAGAGATATCTAAAATAATTGTTGGTCAAGAAAGAGTTATAGATGAAATACTTCTATCTGTGTTTTCTGGAGGTCACGCGCTTCTCATAGGAGTTCCAGGACTTGCAAAAACATTAATGGTTAATACTATAGCAACCACTTTGGGGTTAGATTTTAAACGTATACAGTTTACACCAGATTTAATGCCTAGTGATATATTAGGATCAGAAATATTAGATGAGTCTCGTAACTTTAAATTTATTAAAGGACCAGTTTTTTCAAATATTATTCTTGCAGATGAGATTAACCGTACACCACCTAAAACGCAAGCAGCACTCCTTGAAGCAATGCAAGAACGAGTGGTGACTGTTGCTGGACAACGTTATCCTTTGTCATTACCTTATTTTGTGCTAGCAACTCAAAACCCAATCGAGCAAGAAGGAACCTACCCATTACCAGAAGCTCAATTAGACCGTTTTATGTTTTCTATTAATTTAGACTACCCATCTTTTCAAGAAGAAGTAGATGTAGTAAAAGCTACTACGACAGATCATAAAGCAACGGTAAATGCATTATTTTCAGCACAAGAAATTATAGATTTTCAACAACTTATACGTCGTATTCCTGTAACAGATAATGTAATAGAATATGCAGTAAGTTTAGTAAGTAAGACAAGACCTAAAGCAGAAAGTGCAGCAAGTATTGTTAAAGATTATATAGATTGGGGAGCAGGGCCAAGAGCATCTCAAAACCTTATTCTTGCAGCAAAAACACACGCAGCTGTAAATGGTAAATTTTCTCCAGATATAGAAGATGTACAAGCTGTGGCAATAGGGATATTACGTCACAGAATGATCAAAAACTACAAAGCAGAAGCAGAAGGATTAAGTATAGAGAAGATTATAAAGAGTTTGTTTTAAAATTTGCTTTCGCGAAAGCAAAATAGCATTATTTTATAATTCATTATTTTGAAGTTAAATTAAGATTATAATAATTATAGTGGGGCATTTATTAATTTTTTGCATACTTTAGCTTTTAAATAACCCCAAAAAAGTATTAATTATTTTGAAAAATGCTGTTCCCCAGGCGTTTGTAAGTATTGTTTCTTTTCAACAATATGTTTTGAATACTACTATTGAAAGCTCGCTATTTCCTACAAAGCTCGTAAAATTGGGTGTATATTTAAGTAATTTTTTAAACAATACGCTTTCGCGAAAGCGTATACCTCCTTTAATTCTTTTTGAGAATAATTAAAATAACTATAAACTAAAAACGTTATACAATATCTCAAGTGTTAACCAAACTAAATAACGAACACTATTTTATTAATAAACGTTTTATTTAAAAAAGTCGACGATGTTTTTTAGTTAAAAAACAAAACATCTAAAACCTAAACCACTAACGTACATCTAATAAAATAAAAAATTTTTAAATTATGACTAACGGAAAAAGTAATAACGGTATAAAGATTATAGCTGGTATCTTGGCAGTACTTCTTGTATTAGCTGGAGCATTTGCAGTAAAGTTATATAATCAAGAAAAAAACACTAAATCGCAACTTACTAAAGAAAAGAATGTAGTTCTTTCTGATCTTAAAGAAATGGTAAGTAAGTATGATGTAGTTATTGAAGAGAATAACCTTAAGGATACTGAGCTTAACGAAGCTCGTGATAGAATTGAAAAGCTTATTGCAGATGTAGATGGAAAAGATGCTACAATTGCTAGTTTGAGTAAATATAGAGCAGAGGTATTTAAGTTAAGAAATGAACGTGATTTCCTCTTTGCTCAAAATGATTCTTTACGTGGTAGTAATCAAATGCTTGCAATGCGTGTAGATAGTACTACTTATGAACTTGAGGTGCAACGTGGTTTAGGAGACTCTCTTAGTATGGAAAATACTAAACTCTCTGAGCGTGTTTCTCTAGCTTCTGCACTTTCTGTAAACAGATTAAAGGCGGTTGGCGTTATAGAACGTTCTTCTGGAAAATTAGTAGAAAACTCAAATAATAAAAGAGTTGATAAAGTAAGAGCTTGTTATACTGTACCTCAAAACAGACTTGCTGAGACTGGTGATAGAGAGTTATATGTACAAGTAGTAGATCCTAATGGGAATACTTTAGGAAGTTCTCAAAACGTAGCTTTTGACGGGACGATGATTACTTATAGTACAATATCTAAGTTTTACTATGAAAATAAAGAGTTAGATATATGTGAGAGTATAGCAAAGACAGGAGAAGAATTTGCAGAAGGGACATATGAAGTAAACATATATGATAAAGCGACATTGGTCGCTCAAACGTCATTTTCGCTTGATTAAATATATTAATTAAGTATTACAACTTAGTAGTAGGTTGATTTTCTGCGATGTGTACTTGTTTATGTATGTATCGCAGAATTTTTTTGATAATTAGTAACCTACACGTTTTACAATCTCAAGACCATATCCAATAATTCCTATGCGTTTAGAGGCTTGACTATTACTTAAAAGTTTGATTTTTGAAATATTAAGATCGTGTAATATTTGAGCACCAATTCCAAAATCTTTTGCATCCATCACAATGTTTGGAGCTTTCATAATTCCTTCTTTTTGAAGTGACTTAAGTTCACTCAAACGACCTAGTAAATTTGCAGATGTGTTCTCTTGATTAATGAAAACAATAGCACCTTTTCCTGCATCGTCTATGGCCTTAAACATATCGTCGAGCTTTGTATCTAAATTGTTTGTTAGCGTGCCTAAGAGATCATTGTTAATTTGAGTTGAATTTACACGTACTAGCACAGGTTCTTTATCTTCCCAAGTTCCTTTAGATAACGCTATATGTACAGTGTCATTTGTCGTTTGCTCATAAGCTCTTAATCTGTATTTTCCAAAACGGGTATCTATTTCAAAATCTTCTTTTTTATTAATCAGACTATCGTGATTCATACGATATGCAACAAGATCTTCTATAGAGACAATTTTAAGATTAAATTTTTCAGCAACATCTATTAATTGAGGAAGTCTAGCCATTGTACCATCTTCATTCATAATCTCAACAATAACACCTGCAGGTTTAAACCCAGCAAGTCTAGCAAAGTCTATAGCAGCTTCTGTATGACCTGTTCTACGTAAAACACCTCCTTCTTTTGCTTTGAGAGGGAAAATATGACCTGGTCTACTTAAATCGTATGGTTTTGTTGTAGGATCTATAAGTGCTTGAACTGTTTTGGCTCTATCACTGGCAGAGATACCTGTAGTAACTCCTTTACCTTTAAGATCTATAGAGACAGTAAATGCAGTTTCCATTGGATCTGTATTACTAGTAACCATCATATTGAGATGTAATTCTTCACAACGGTCTTCCGTAATGGGAGCGCATATTAAACCGCGACCGTGAGTTGCCATAAAGTTAATCATCTCTGGTGTGACCACTTCTGATGCAGCAATAAAATCTCCTTCATTCTCTCTATCTTCATCATCTACAACAATAATGACTTTGCCATTTTTAATGTCTTCTATAGCTTCTTCTATAGTATGTAGTTGTATGCTTTTTTGATCGGTAGTATGCATTACTTTATTTTTTGTAAAGATAGAATATAGATATAATAGAATCCTTTATGAGTATTATGAATTAAATATATCTAGCAGCTTTTTTTAACAACTCTATTTCTTCTTTTATTTGTTTCCTGTAATAAAAATGAATGATTGGATACCCAATTAAACCAATTAAATAATATAAAAACCACATAGATAATTCGGGCTTTTTACCTATTTTTTTAAAGAAAACACGGTGATATATGATAGTTAATGTTAGGCTAATAAAAAATCCTGAAATTACCACTATAACGCTAATTGAGAAAATAGCTTTAAAAACCACTATAATGACCTCTGAAAAAACATTATTTGTAAATAAAGAAATAACCTGTAATACACATACCGCAAAAAATGTTATAAAAAATATAAACGTTAATGAACTATATTTTAAATATTTATTATAGACTTCTTCTACTTTTTTTACTTGAGTTTCTTTGTAGTATCCCTGAACAGTTAGATGATCAATAGTGATCCCTAATTTGTCTAATCTTTCAAGAGCCCCATAATGTACTTCTTTTCTATAGTTGTATTCTCTATAATTTTGAACAATGTCTTTTAATTGATTAATAGATCTATTATCTAAGATGTTTACTTCATCTTCTGTTAATTCATAAGAGGGTATTGTTTGCTTTATTGATGTTTGATTTTCTTTTTTAGCAAAGAACCGTTCTTTAATTACACTTATAATTCCAACATCAAATATGCCTTGATCTGTAGTAGCACGAGAGGTTAGATAGATACCCAGAGGTAATAATATAAATGTACTGAGCCAACTAGCGACAAAAGGAATAATCGTATTGTCTTCTGCACTGTTTTTTGCAAAAATTCCTATGAAATGAAATGCTAAGAAAAGAACAACCCCTATTACAATAGGAAGTCCTAATCCTCCTTTTCTAATTATAGCCCCCAAAGGCGCACCAACAAAAAATAATAAGATACAGCTAAAACCTAATACATATTTTTCGTGTATTGCGATTTCAAACTTATTAATACGTTTGACGTCTACTTGTAATCTTTTTTTACGATTTTTTATATCTGTAATAGTAGTACTTAAGCTAGATTTTGCAATCTCAAGAATACGTACATTAGAAGATAGTTTAAAATTATCTAGCAGTTGTTCTTTAGATAGACTATCATTAGCTTTTACTGCAAAGTTTTTACCGAGAGGTTTAATAGCAGATTTTTCAGCATATTTTGCGCCAAATTTTTCTCGTTCATTTATAAACTTTACAGAAAGATCACCTACTACTGAGTCTAAAGCTTTTGCATTAAGCATCTGGTAGCTGTTATCTATCTCTTTGCTATCTAAATCTACATCATCTAGATCACTTAAATCTATATTTAGTGTGTATGTTTCAAAATAACTTTTTGCAAACGGTTCTCTTCTTCTTTTGCGATAATCTTTTTGATATATTTCGCTATAATAATTGCCATCTATTAGTTTAAGAGAGACAATAGGAGAATCTAAAGAACTTATGAATTCTCCTTGCTTAGCTTTAATTACGGTGTAATTACCACTACGGTTATTTTCTTTCTTATGTATAATAACGTCTGTAAGATATTGATCCTGCTCACCAGACTTAGATGCAACACGTATATTTATGTCATCACCCATTTGAGTAAACTGTCCGCTTCGTATAGCCATTGCAGGTTTTAGTTTACTTATATTGCGGCGTAAGTTTCTAAACTCAACTTGAGATGCAGGAATTACATAATTTGCAAAAAGGAAAGAGATTATTCCAAGGAAAATAACAAAAAAAATAACACTTTTCATCGCACGTTGTAATGATATACCTGTGCTCTTCATTGCAGCAAATTCGTAGTTCTCTGCAAAATTCCCAAAAGTCATTATACTTGTAAGTAATACAGATAAGGGTAGTACGAGTTGTACTAGACTAGGAGTGGCATAAAATAAAAACTTACTTATAACAATAAAATCAAGATCTCTACCAGCAAGTTCTTGTATATATAACCAGACACTCTGTAAAACAAAAATGAACATCAATATAATAAAGATGCTCAAGAATGTTTTTACGTATGTAAAAAAAATATATCTGTCTAGTATTTTCATAAAATGTACAAGGTAGAAAACATACAGTATAAATTATAATTTATTGATGTAGTAATCTGTATATTTTGCCTTATCAAAGGTAAACACATTTTTTGCTAGAGGGAGATTAGGTTTAAAAGAATTTACAGTAATTGTAATCTTTGTTCCGTTTTTTTGTGTGATAATAAGTTTATGAATATGCTTAGTTTGCGCATCTACTCCTAATAATGTTTCTTTCACATCACTATTAGAATCCATAGGAGTGAGTTTTACAAATTGTATCTGACGCCCACTTACTTTCTGGGTAATATCCATTTTTTGAGTATATCCTTCATTAAAAAATGACAACATTTTTGAAGGTGTTATTGCATTTTCATCTTGATCACTTACGGAACTAATAGTCACTTCTTCATCTTCAGGAACGATAGTATATATACTTGATCCGTCAAATAATTGAGTGGTTCCCATTAAATCTAGCCTGTATTTATTACCTGCCAAAATTACATTCCCTTTGGTCTCTTGATTTACACCTTCGGCTTCATTTGATAGTGAATATTTAAAGTCTATGGTAATATTATCATAGCTTTTAACTTTTGTATCTACTTCTTTAAGAAGCCCTTGGGCGTTTTGAGCTTTCGCGAAAGCACCCATACATAACATCAAACCTACCAGCATAGTTCGTTTTGCAAATCTCTTGTTTGCTTTTATAGGGATTGGTATAAGTTCTCTTTTAGAAAAGATTGTTGAAAGCCAAAAAATAAGTCTCTTTTTCATTTTTGTTCGTTGTTGAGTAATTGGTCGAGATGAGCAATATCTTGTACTAAAACCTGTCGTGCTTTACTTCCTTCAAAAGGTCCTACAACACCAGCAGCTTCTAGTTGATCTATCAATCGTCCAGCTCTATTATAACCTAATTTAAGTTTACGTTGCAATAGTGATGCACTTCCTTGTTGAGCAATAACCAGCACTTCTGCAGCATCTCTAAAAAGGACATCTCTATCTGATTTATCTATATCAAGACTTGTGCCACTCTCTTCACCAGCGTATTCTGGCAGGAGATGAGCATCTGGATATGCTTTTTGATTTCCAATATAGTCTACAATACGTTCTACTTCGGGTGTGTCTACAAAAGCACACTGAATACGCACTACATCATTACCTTGTGTATAAAGCATATCTCCTCGACCTATAAGTTGATCTGCTCCGGAGGTATCTAAAATAGTGCGACTATCTATTTTTGAAGTGACTCTAAATGCGATACGAGCAGGGAAGTTTGCTTTTATGATACCTGTAATTACATTAACAGAAGGTCGCTGTGTTGCTATGATGAGGTGTATACCTATAGCTCGCGCAAGTTGTGCTAGACGAGCAATAGGAGTTTCTACTTCTTTTCCAGAAGTCATAATAAGATCTGCAAACTCATCTACAACAAGAACAATATATGGTAAGAATTTATGACCATTTTCTGGATTGAGCTTACGGGTTTTAAATTTTGTATTGTACTCTTTAATATTACGACACATTGCATTTTTCAGTAAGTCATAACGAGCGTCCATCTCAATACACATTGAATTTAGCGTGTTAATTACTTTGGAGTTGTCTGTAATAATAGCTTCTTCTGTATCTGGTAATTTTGCTAGATAGTGTCGCTCTATTTTATTAAAGAGTGTGAGTTCTACTTTTTTAGGGTCTACGAGTACAAATTTCACCTCGGCAGGGTGCTTTTTGTAGAGTAGGGAAGTAAGTATGGCATTGAGACCTACAGATTTACCTTGTCCAGTAGCACCAGCCATAAGAAGGTGTGGCATTTTGGCTAGGTCTACCACAAAGGTTTCATTAGAAATGGTTTTTCCTAAAGTAAGAGGTAATTCCATTTCTGCTTCTTGAAATTTCTTACTAGCTACGGCAGATCGCATACTCACAATACGTGGGTTTGTATTAGGAACCTCAATCCCTATGGTTCCGCGGCCAGGGATAGGAGCAATGATACGTATACCCAAAGCACTTAATGATAAAGCAATATCATCTTCTAGGTTTTTAATTTTAGAAATACGTACACCAGCTTCTGGAATAATTTCATATAATGTCACAGTAGGACCTACAGTTGCTTTTATGTTTGCAATCCCTATTTTGTAGTTATTGAGAGTCTCAACAATGCGATTTTTATTGTCTTCTAGTTCTTGTTGATTTATAGTAATTCCTTGTCCGTTTGTATAATCTTTTAATAGGTCTATAGGAGGAAACCTAAAATTACCTAATTCTAAAGTTGGGTCAAATTCACCAAAATCTTCTACAAGTTTCTCACTTAAATTTTTAGTAACTTCTTCTTCTATGACTGGTTGTTCAATCTCAATAGCAACTTTTTCTTTAGGAAGAGTAATCTCTTCTTCTGGAGCAGAAGTTACTTCAAAGGTATTTTTTACTTTAGGTTTAGGAGAAGTGAGTGTGGGTTGTAAGTCTTGGACATTTTTTTCAAATGCAGACGATTTTTTAACTGCAGATGTTGTTTCTTCCGCTTTCGCGAAAGCAGGATCATCAACATTTTTTAGAAACTCTTGAGCCTCATATGTAGAAGAGTTATCTACAATAACGGGTTCTTTTGCGTTTTCAGAGAATTCATTTGTAATATCGTTTTTCTTTTGTTTAAAATAGGTACTTACTTTTTCGGGTGTAAGTTGTAATCGTAACACAAGGTATATGATTGCAAAAAATGTCATTGTAAACATTGTACCCGTAAGACCTAGATAATCTTGTAAAAAGTCATTAGTCTCATACCCAATCATTCCTCCGAGTATATCATTGCTTTTATAGAAAAAACCAAGAAATACCGAGAACCATAGCATTAGTAATAGTCCCCAGAACCAGTACTTTTTTAAATTTGTTTTTTTATAATCAAAGAAATAATATATACCAGAAAGAGCTGTAAGTATAGCAATAGCAATGGCTGGAATCCCAAATCCTTTATATATAAATAGATGACTTATGCGAGCTCCAGCAAGACTTAGCCAGTTTGCACTTTCATCGTTTCTTGTGCCATCGACAATGAGACTTTGGTCTGCTTTCCAGGTAAAAAAGTATGAAATAAAAGAAAAGAGTAGTCCTATACCTAGAAAAAATAAAAAACTTCCTAAAATAATTTGTTGCTGTCGAGACAGTTTAAAGGAAATTAGTTTTTTAGCAGGTTTGGTTTTTACCTTTTTTGTTGTGGTTTTCTTTTTTGCCATATAAGCTTGCCTGCAATTGTTTAGTGATAGAAGTTAAAAATACAATATTGAAACGTAAAAAAGTAGGCTTTGGTGCTTGAGAATTACTTAGATTTTGAGCAGTTTTAAATTATAAAATTATTCTGTTTTATAAAAAGCTATCTTTTTTATACCATAATCTGTTTAAAAAAAGATTTTTGGGATATATATTATTCCAGCTACTATTACAGAAATGAGTGCTGCAAAACCAACGGCCCCAGCAGCAACATCTTTAATTTTTCCTATTTTTTCGTGATGTTCAGGGTGTATAAAATCTGCAATCCCTTCTATAGCAGTATTTAGACCTTCTGCTGTCATTACCATTCCTATACATAGTGTTTGAATTATCCACTCGGTAGGTGTGATATGGTGGTAAAACCCAGCAATAGTGATCATAATTGCAACACCAAGCTGTACTTGAATGCTAGCTTCTGTGCGTATAAGTTGTATACCTCCTATAAAGGAATATTTCATTCCTTTAAGTCTACCCGTTATAAATTTTAAGGCCACTGTTATAAATTATGCTAAGTGATTGATGATGTTACTTAAGTGCACTTAAAGCACCGTCATACTGAGGTTCTTGACCTACTTCTGGTACTTGCTCTGTATATACTATTTTTCCTGCTTCATCAAGAACAACAATAGCTCTAGAGTGAAGTCCAGCAAAAGCACCGTCTTCTATTGTTACACCATAATCTTGACCAAAAGCCCCTGTGTTAAAATCAGAAAGTGTATGCACGTTTTTTATACCTTCTGCAGCACAAAAGCGTGCTTGAGCAAAGGGTAAATCACGAGACACACACAAAACTTCTGTGTTGTCTAGTCCAGCTACTTTCTCGTTAAATGTGCGTACAGACTGTGCGCATACACCAGTATCTATAGATGGAAATATATTGAGTACTACTCGTTTTCCTTTATAATCTGCAAGAGAGACTGAAGACATATCATTTTTAGTAAGAGTAAAATCTGGAGCTGTTGCACCTATTTCTGGTAATTGACCTATTGTTTTTGTAGCGTTTCCGCCTAGAGTGATTTCTGCCATTTTTTGAAAAATTAATTAGTAAGTAAAAATACGGAAATGAAAAATCAGTTTTGATATAATTTTCATAAAGATATTTCTTGTTTTTTTAAATGTAATATTCTCTCATTTTTAGACATAAAAAAAGTGCGATGGTCTAAACATCACACTTTAAAATTAATAGTTAAAAAAAGTATCTTTTAAGAGTCTATAGAACCTATGACACGTTTCATAAAGTTATTGAGTGCTTCTTTTTTTGTAGTGCCACTTTGAATGTCTTTGTAAACTTCTATAGCACCATACATATTAGAGATGAGTTCACCTATTACATCAAGCTCTTCATCTTTAAGAGAAGGCACTTCTGTTAAGTGCTCTAAGGTTTCTACCGTTTCAATAAGAAAATCTTGATCATTTTCTTCTATAAAATTTACAAGATGTTTAATTACTGGCAACTTCATTTACAAGATCTTTTAGTACATCAAACTTGTTTGTTTGCACTTGATTTTTAAACGTTCCTTTAGTAAAAGTTGCAAATGTAGGTAGATTATCTACCGTAGCCATCTTGCGTGATTCTGGATTCTTCTCGGCATCTACAATAACAAATTTTACAGTTTCGTTTTCAGCAGCTAGTTTCTTAAACTTAGGCTTCATTATACGACAGTTTCCGCACCAAGTAGCACTGTATTGTACTATAACAGTATCGTTTTCTGATACAATTTGGTCAAGATTATCTTGATCTAATTCTTGAATCATAATTTGTCTTTTAGTTTGAGTGAGCAGCTAGATAACTTGCAACACCATCTCGGTTTGCGCTCATCGCTTCTTTACCATCTTCCCAGTTTGCAGGACAAACTTCTCCTTTTTCTTGCACGTGTGTATATGCATCTACAAGGCGCAAAAACTCAGCAACATTACGACCCAATGGCATATGATTTACACTTTCGTGAAAAATTGTTCCCTCTTCATCAATAAGATATGTAGCTCTATAAGTTACGTTATCTCCATCTACCATAATAGTACCAGTCTCATCATCATAACGCTCGTTTGTAACATCAAGAATTCCTAATCGATTAGCAAGGTTGCGGTTAGAGTCTGCTAGTATTGGGTAGGTAACACCTTCGATACCTCCATTATCTTTTGGAGTGTTTAACCACGCAAAGTGCACCTCTGGAGTATCACAAGAAGCCCCTATGACAAGTGTGTTACGATCTGCAAATGCTTTTTGAGCAGCTTGAAAAGCGTGAAGCTCTGTAGGGCAAACAAATGTAAAATCTTTTGGATACCAGAAAAGAATTACTTTCTTTCCTTCTTCTTTGGCTTTTTCTAATATATTCACTTTAAAAGTGTCTCCCATTTCATCCATTGCATCTACTGTAAGATTTGGGAATTTTTTTCCAACTAATGTCATTATTCTAGAGTTTTAAATTTGCGTGCAAAACTATCTAGAATTGTTTCTTGTATGAAGATTTGTAAATGCGTTTAGTTGATAGTAGTATTAGGTTTTTTTATACTTTATGTTTAGAATTTGATTATGAGTTTTTTACGCTTTCGCGAAAGCGTAATACATACACATTATTCTTACTAATAATATCTTATTATAGCGTTTTATTTGTGAGATACCGTTTCTTTTAACTGCCTTATTTTGATGTTAAATGCAGCAAATAGAAGTGTCATAAAAGGAGATAACCAATTAAAAATAGCATAAATAAAATAATCAAAAACAGAGATGCCTAGAACACTACTTTGATATGCACCACAGGTATTCCAAGGGATAAGAACTGATGTAACAGTACCTGAATCTTCTAGTGTTCTTGAGAGGTTTTCTGGGGCAAGTCCCTTATCTTCATAGGCTTTTTTAAACATTTTTCCAGGTATGACAAGAGCAAGATATTGATCAGAAGCAATTACGTTGAGGCCTAAACAACTTATCACTGTACTTGCAAATAGTCCAAAAACACTATTGGCAACACTTAATAATGCTTCTGTGATTCTAGATAATGCACCTATACCATCCATTATACCTCCAAAGACCATTGCACATATAATGAGAAGAATTGTCCAGATCATTCCTGTAATTCCACCTGCACTAAAAAGTTTTTTTACCTTTTTAAGAGTGATTAGTTTTTTTAAATTTTCAATTTTAGTAGTTAGTGCTTCTGGATCTGTTGTTGTATTCTTAAATAGTATTTCGAGTTCTTGATCTGTAAATGATTTTTCAAGATTATCATCTGTAAAAATTTTCTGTAGTTCTTCATTGGCCTTTATGGTAGAAAGATCTTCAGTACTTAAATTGCTTTCATAGATTCCGTAACTTATAGGTATTGTTGTGTCTGTCCAAACAGAAGTAACTGCTGTTTTTATTTTTGAATCACTTTGAGACTCAAGAATATTGCTTTGATAGATAAACGCCATAGCTATAGCTAGTAAAACTCCAACAGAAAGTGATATTAATGGTTTAACCTTAAGAATAATCAAAATAATAACAACTAATGGAACTATAAAAAGCACTGGGGTTATATTAAATGTATTGTCTATGGTAGATAATATAAATTGAGTATTTGTATTTCCTGTAAAATCACTTGTCATACTTAAAATAATAAATATAATCAGTGTAATTATGATAGTAGGACCTGTAGTGAGAAGCATATACTTTATATGTGTGAATAAGTCTGTTCCTGCCATTGCAGGAGCAAGATTTGTAGTATCACTTAAAGGAGACATTTTATCTCCAAAATATGCACCAGAGATTACAGCTCCAGCAATCATTCCGGTATCTATTCCTAATGCTTGACCTATGCCTATTAGTGCAATACCTACCGTTGCAGATGTTGTCCAAGAACTTCCTGTTGCAATAGAAATTATAGCAGAAATAATTACAGAAGCAGGTAAAAATATAGCGGGATTTAAAACCTGTAAACCATAATAAACCATAGCAGGTATAATACCACTAACAAGCCAAGTTCCAGCAAGAGCTCCAACAAGAAATAAAATTAAAATAGGAGTGAAGACACTTTTTAGATTTTGCCAGATTTCTTGTGCCATTGTAATAGCTGTGGTTTTATTTAAAAAACCTACAACTGCTGCAACAATACCACCCATTAAAAGGATGTATTGATTAGAGTAATCACCTAACCAAGCTCCATCTTTAAGGAAAATATTATATGCTAGAAGAAGCATTAAGATAACAACGGGTATAAGAGCTTCATATAATTTAAGTGCTCTATTTGATATAATATGTTGACTTTTAGGATCTTCTATATGATTCTTCATTTACACATTTTTATAGGTAATGTTACGATTTTGTAATAATTCATACAAGCTTACTTTATAAATCTACTAATGAAGTGGTATTTTCTATTTCTATTATGCTATAGATTTACTATTTATGGGTGACGAATAAGTTTTGAAAAATCTTACATTTTATATTTTTAATTAAAATTTTTAATCGATAAAATGTAATTTTTTATCGATTAAGTGTTGTTTTTGTTTGATTTTATTATAGAATAATTAAGATTCATTTTTATATTTTTTTAATCAAGTAGTTTTACTTCAGATAAGTAATAAAAATAAATTTTGTTCCAATTTACAAAAACTTAACTTGTTCTAATTTTATAATATTTACCCTACATTAGTCGACAGGAGAATTTGAAAAAAATTCTTTTTTTTATAACATCTGTAAAGAAATTTGCAGATGTTTTTTTATTCCAAAACATTAATAGCAGATTTTGTGATTAAAATAACTGTATATTTAATTAACGTGAGTTCGATATAAGAAAACAAGATAATTATTTGATTATTAGGTATTTTGTGTCTTTGTTACTTGTTGTTTATTGAAATGTAAGTCAGATTTTTACGTTTTTAGTTAATTAAAACTCATTTTTATAATCAAAGTAAGCTTGTAAGTTGATTTGTTTTATAACTAATTGATATACAGTAACTTTTATGTCAAACTCACGTTAATTAAGTAATATATACTTCTTATCGATTTATACGGTAAAATCATTTCTAGGTATCTTTTTTACTTGAATAGTGTATATCTTTAAGGAGTTACATTTTTAAATATAGAGTCTCAATGTATAAGATATTATCTCTAGATGGCGGGGGAAGTTGGGCAATACTTCAACTACTTACATTAAAATACAAATATGGAAATGTAGAAGGTCATATCATTTTACGAAAATTTGATATGATTATATCAAATTCTGGAGGTAGCATTATTCTTGCTGCTTTAGCAGAAAATTGGACAATAGATAAGGCTTTAACGCTTTTTGAAAAAAAAGAGGTAAGAGAGCAGGTATTTTATAAAAACACCTTCAAAGATCGGTTTTTCCCTATAGACTATATAAGACTTTTTACAAATTTTGGACCTAAATACAGTGCTCCAAAAAAAGGGGAGGCTTTTAGAAAGTTATTTCCAGAATTAGATAAAAGACAGATGGAAGAGTTACCAGCATTTATAGGTAAAGATTCCTTAAAGTTAATTGTTTGTACATATGATGCTTTAAATAATAGGGCAAAGTTTTTTAAATCTTATGGAAGAACAAAATCAAATGACTCCGTAAGAATGACGCAGGCTATTCACGGATCATCTAATGCTCCTGTGCAATATTTTGACTTTCCAGCAAGATTTAAAACAAAAAACTCTGGTATCTTTTATGAATTATGGGATGGAGCTTTAGGAGGTTTTAATAACCCAATAGCAGCTGCAGTTATCGAAGCAATTAAAAATGGCGAAGATCTCACTAAACTAAAAGTGATATCCATAGGTACTGGAAATAAATTAATGTCTTTAGAAGATAAAAATCGTTTTTATCAAATTAAACAAATCACCCAGCAAGAGAGAAGAAAGAAGCTTAGATTTTGGAGATTAAAATTTCAAGTATCTTATTTTTCAAAAACTATTTTAAATCAAGCTACCACTATTTTATATGAACCACCAGATTGGGCAAATTATGTGGCCTATATGTTTTTATATAAAGATGGTAGAGATGACGTAAATGAACGAATTGTGAGGCTATCTCCATTAATTCATTCTTGTCGAGAAATGTTACCAGAGGTTAATATTTTATTAGATAAATTGTATAAACTTGATATGGATCTTACAGAAGACTCTGATATTGAGCTTATTAAAAAGTGTTTTAATTATTGGGCAGAAGACAAAATATTAAATCAACCCATAAATTTTAGAATACAACGTAATAATGATTTAACCTATGAACAAGGAGATAAATACTTTAGTGATGCTATAAAGAAGTGGTAAAGATTGTTAGTTAGGATGTGAAATTATAATATTTATTTTAGAAGAGAGAATCTTAAATTACCTTTACCTTTAAAACTTTAAACATACTACTAAACTATATCCCATAATGATTGAATCTAATCATCAATTAGAAAAAGAAAACCCTACAACTCATATCAAGTTATATTCTATAAAATCTATTGCTTTAGGAAGTTTTATAGGTTCACCATTAGCCGCAGGCTATCTAATAAGTGAGAATTTTAAGGCATTAAATGAGCCAGAAAAAGCCCGTAATACTATAATCGTATATATTATAGTAACTATTTGTCTTTTCACAGTATTATTTCTAATTCCAGAAGAGATTTTGGATAAAATCCCATCTTTTATAATACCTATAATCTATACTGTGATTATTGGAGTAATTGTAGAAAAGCAACAAGGAGCTATTTTGAGAGCTCACGAAGAAAATGGAAATGAACTTTATTCAGGATGGAGAGCAGCGGGAATAGGTCTTGTGACTGTTGTAATTATAATAGTATTAGTAATTGGTTATTTCTTTATTTCAGAGATTAGCAATAGTGAGTTGTATGACTTATATGATTCAAAAATTGAGCAGTTTTCAAAAAACGAAGAAGAATCTCTTATTTATTATGATTATTTAGATTATAAGAATGATGAAGAGCTGGTTAAGTATATTGATGATAGTGCTATACCACTTTGGGAAGAGAATATTGTCATTTTAAAAGAGCTCAACATAAAAGAAGGGTTGTCTTCAGAATTATTAGACCAAAATGAAATTTTACTCAATTATTCTGAGACGCGATTAGAAATATTTCAATTACTCAGAAAAGCCCTTTCAGAAAATACAGATGTTTATGATCAACAGCTTATAGAATTGTATGGGCAGATTGATGATCAATTAAACAGTCTAAATGAGTGATTTAAATAGGATCACTTTTGAAGGTGTTGCATATTTTTTTACTTAAGGTACGCTTTCGCGAAAGCATACCTCATATTAGTTTATTATGCTAGCTATCTTAACTAACGTGAGTTCGATATAAGAAAACAAGATAATTATTTGATTATTAGGTATTTTGTGTCTTTGTTACTTGTTGTTTATTAAAATGTAAGTCAGATTTTTACTTTTTTAGTTAATTAAAACTCATTTTTTATAATCAAAGTAAGCTTGTAACTGGTGTTACGCACTAAATCATCAAAAATTTAACCTTGTTGTTAATAAGTATTTAAACTGCTGATTACTAAAAATTTAGAAATAAATGTCTACTTAGATTTATTAATCGATTAGATAACAGTTGACATATTTAATGGC
>CALKZS010000079.1 GCA_938002835.1 uncultured Dokdonia sp.
TTACGAGAACGTATATCGCAAATACTATCGGCTAAAGTGGGGTGTTGTACTAGTTCCATAGAAAAAAGATACAAAATGTTTCTAATTTAAACAAGTCCTTGCAACGGTCTTAATATATTAGAAAATGGAGCTATAGAGTTTAATAATTTAGAAATAGATAATACAACACTTTCTAACACTATTTCTACACGTGTAAACCATTATTTTGATGCTTTAAATACAAATATAGTATTGACTGGGAATTATGGTGTGCGCTCTAATGATCAAATAATAAATGATGAAGTTGTAGAGATCTCAAATCAAAATTGGGGTTTTGGAGTGCAAACACAAGTAGAAATTACCGATTGGCTCAATGTAGAATATCGTGGCAACTGGCGCTTTATACGAAATGAGATAGGAGAGGTTCCAAATAATAATATTGTACAACAAAATCACTTTTTTGATGCAACTATAAATCTGTCTACAAGATCTTCTATACTTATGCAATCTGACTATATAAGAAATAATTTACTTTCTGATACATCTTCAAATTTTTTTGGAGATCTTACCTTTAGATATTCACTTAAAAAGAAGAACTTAGATTTTGAGCTAAAAGCAAATAATATTTTTAATACTACAAATTATAGAAATGTGTTTGTTAATGACTTTACATATATAGAGTCTTCTTTTAGATTGAGACCAAGACAAGTTTTAGCTTTAGTCCGGTTTAGTTTATAAGATAGTATTAGATAAACTTGCGATAATTGTACAAACGCTTAAAGACTATTTTTATCTTTATACTCTGTGAAATTTCAAACAAACATACCACTACAAGAAGTATCAACCCAATTTGATTATGAAGATAAGATCCTCTTATTAGGTTCTTGTTTTTCTGAGAATATTGGTAAGAGATTAGCCTATTATAAATTTCAATCTATTACAAACCCTTTCGGAATACTATTTAACCCAGTGTCGATAGCGACTGTTATAGAGGCTGCTGTGCATAATAAAACATTTACAGAGGTAGATGTTTTTAAAATAGAAGGTGTCTGGAAGTCTTTTGTGGCACATAGTGATCTCAATGCACTCAATAGGTTGCAAGCAGTGATTAATTTACAAGAAGCGCAACAACAGCTAAGAGAACAATTACAAACAGCATCACATTTGTTTATCACGTTAGGGACTTCTTGGGTGTATCGACACATAGAAAGTGATAGTATAGTTGCAAATTGCCATAAAGTTCCACAAAAAGAGTTCTCTAAAGAGTTGTTGTCTGTAGATGCGGTGACACAAAGTTTGTCCAAAACGATAACTCTTATTAAAGGATATAATCCCAATATCAATATCACATTTACGATTTCCCCAGTACGTCATCTCAAAGATGGGTTTATAGAAAATACCCAAAGTAAATCTCATCTCATTACTGCAGTACATCAATTGGTAAACGACAAGAATATTCTTTATTTTCCGGCATATGAGATAATGATGGATGAGTTGCGAGATTATCGATTTTATACTTTAGATATGTTGCATCCAAGTGGGCAAGCAATCGATTACATTTGGGGGAAATTTATGGAAGTATACACTTCCGCGAAAGCGAAAAACATAGCAAAAGAAGTTCACGCGATTCAGAAGGGACTCAAGCATCGTCCCTTTAATGCTGAGAGTGATAATCATCAATTGTTTGTGCAAAAGTTACAAATGCGTATACATAGGTTACAGCAAGAATATCAGCATATGGTATTTAATACTGAAAGTGAGTTATAGTATATTTTAAGGATTACTATTGTATCAATTTGTTAGTAATTGAATACCGTTTTCTATAAGATGTGCTATTTCTGGGCGTGTTTTTATAAGGGTTGTAAGATGAGTTAAAACAGATGTGGCTAGTTTAGAATCATCCTTATATACAAGTTCATAGATCTCTAATGGAAGTAACCAGTCATTAGGATGTTGTGTAGATGCTTTTTTAAAAATCTCAAGCAGGCGTTCTTTAGAAACAATATTTCCTTCTCTAATCTGTCGTACTTCTTTATAAAGTGATAACAGATTTTTTTCTTCTTGAGTAATCTCAGGTTTAATAGTGGTTGTAGTACTTATGTGTTCTTCAAGTTTGAAAGAAAGGTAATCGGCAGCACCTGCAAAAGCAGATAAAATTTCTTGACCTATTGCCATATCAAAAGCTCCCATTTTAGGAGAAAATAATATTTCGTTTTTATAACGCACTGTGCAATCTGTAAACTGGATGAGCATCAATTTTCCATTAAGATTGCGCATTCCAGTAACGTTAAGGCCATTTACAGTAATTCCACTTTCAAACTCAAAAGAAATAGGTTTTCCATCATAGAAGTTATACGCCTGTAAATCTCTAGGTCCCATATTTTCAATAGAGAGGTTAATACCTTTTAGTTTTCCTAGCGGCGATCTAAAGCCATTATGATGTCTAGTAGTACCGTGCCCTATGAGTTCTTTTTCTCGATATGCTAGTGCTGTAGGGCCTTCAGTTTCAAAATAGATGACTTCATTGTCTTCATTTTGAAGCATACGCGTAAAAACACCACTCACTTGAAGTCCAGTGCTTAGCTCTATGGTTCCTATCTGTTTAGATGCAATAAGTTTTTTGAGTCCGCGCCAGCCTCCTTTACGCACAGCCATAGTGTTTGCAAATTCTTCAAGCACTTTCATAAGATAAGCAAAGTCTGGAGTTACATATAATTGTGGTTGCGGTTTTGTAATGTCAAATTCTTGATAAATAGCTTCTATGGAGTACGGTAGTTTTTTAACTTGATCTGTCATACACCAAGTGCTTTCCCCAATAGAAGAGAGCAATCCTGCACCATAAATTTTAGGGTCTTCTACAGTACCAATAAGTCCATACTCTACAGTCCACCAGTGAAGGTTACGTATCAATGCAATTTCAGAGGGATCTACTTTTTTATTTTGCAGTACAGTTACTTGTTGTTCAGCTTTTAGAATCTCTTCTTGAGAGATGCCTTCGGCTTCTTTTAAGATGGATAATTTACGCACAGCTTCATACATATCCATATCGTGCGCACTAGAAATGGCCTTAGCGCCTATTTCTCCAAAACGTCTAAGGTATTCTGCATAATCTGGACTTGCAATAATAGGCGCGTGTCCAGCACCTTCGTGTATGATATCTGGGGCAGGCGTATATTCTATATTTTCTAACTGGCGTATATCACTTGCGATGACAAGTACTTTATAAGCCTGAAATTCCATAAAAGCATTTGGAGGAATAAAACCATCTACCGCTACAGCTGCCCAACCTATTTCTTGAAGAATGCGATTCATTCCATACATAGACGGAATAGCATCTATAGATATTCCTGTTTTCTTAAGACCGTCTAGGTAACTTTCGTGGGCTACTTGAGCTAAGTAGTCTACGTTTTTACGCATTACATAACGCCACACAGCCTGATTTATAGGGGTATACTCCTCATAGTTCTGAGGTTTGATATATTGTTTTAAATGGGGCGGTAAACGATCCAGTAATGGATTAGATACAATGCTAGTACTCATAGATTGTAAAACTAAACACTTTGGTATAAATTTCCATCACTACTTTTATGTTATCAGTCCAAGAAAAGCCACTTTTAGGTAAGTTTTAAGATTCTTTCATAAAGTGTATATTGCAATTAATGAAAAAAAGTACGCTTTCGCGAAAACAAGAAATATACAGAATAGCTGCTCAACTTTTTAAAGAAAAAGGATATAGCGCTGTGACTATGCGAGATCTTGCAGCAGCAGTAGGAGTAAAGGCGGCCAGTCTTTACAACCATATTACTTCAAAACAACAAATCCTTTCTGAAACAATACTTCATATTGCCGAACAATTTACAGAAGGAATCGAGATCATTGTGCAACAAGATGTAGATGCAATCACAAAATTGAAAGAAGTGATTGCTCAACATATTTCTTTAACTATAGATAACCCTTATGGAATGGCAGCACTCAACAATGATTGGATGCATTTAGAAGGAAAGTTAGACTATTATCTAGAGTTGCGTACCCGATATGAAAAGAGGTTCAGACAAATAGTTATAGATGGAAAAAAATCAGGGGAACTAAAAGAGGTACATACCGAGATTTTATTGTACTCTATTTTAACAACCTTGCGAAATCTTTATCTCTGGATTCCTAAAAAAGGAGAACTCAAAAAAGAGGAGTTAATAGAAGAACTGAGCATCACCTTAATTCAAGGTGTTGAAAAATAGATATTTATATCTAATTTGGAAATTAGACTAACAATTGTTAGTTTTACAAAGTATTAAATATAATTATGGCCTTATTTCATTCATTGCGAGTTAAAGACATCTATAAAGAAACAGTAGATTGTTCTGTCATAACTTTTGACGTTCCAGAAAATTTGCACGAAGTCTTTGACTTTAGTGCGGGACAGCATTTAACCTTGAGAGCAATTATTAATGATGAAGATGTGCGTCGTTCTTACAGTTTGTGTTCAAGTCCCTTAGATAAAGAATGGAAAGTTGCTGTAAAGCAAATACCTGGGGGTATATTTTCTACTTATGTAAATGAAGACCTAAAGTCAGGAGATGTACTTCAGTTAATGGCACCATCCGGTAGGTTTGGAGTGCCTATTGAAAAAGAAAGACCTAAAAATTATATTGCCTTTGCAGCAGGGAGTGGTATCACGCCTATGCTATCTATTATAAAGACGCATCTGGCGGCAGAGCCAGAGGCCACCTTTAAATTATTATATTTGAATCGCACGGTTAAATCTATTATCTTTAAAGAAGAAATAGAGCAGCTTCGTAATCAGTATTTTGGAAGATTTGAAATCTTTTATTTTCTAACCAAAGAACAACGCGATATTGAGTTGTTTAACGGTCGTTTTAATTCAGAAAAACTTCAAATACTTACAGACACACTCATTGATGTCTCTACAACAGATGAGGTTTTTATTTGTGGTCCCGAAGAGATGATTTTCTTAGTACGTGATGCGCTAGTTGCCGCAGGATTAGAGAAAGAGAAGGTACATTATGAGCTATTTGTCACGGGATTATCTGAAGAAGATAAAAAGCGTGCTGTCCGACTTGCAGAACAAAAAGTAGAAGGCATAGAAGTTACTATCATTGATGGAGGAAAGGAGTTTCACTTCACTATGACCAAGGAGTATGACAATGTTTTAGATGCAGCCTTAGGTGCAGGAGCAGATTTACCTTTTGCCTGTAAAGGAGGTGTGTGTTCTACCTGTAAGTGCAAAGTAGAAGAAGGTAGTATAGAGATGAAAATTAACTACGCTTTAGAAGAAGATGAGGTAGCCCAGAACTTAGTGTTGAGTTGCCAGGCGGTCCCTACTTCTGATAAAGTAAAAGTAAATTTTGATGTGTGAGCTTTCGCGAAAGCATTCCCAAGAAGATGGAATCTTTTGAAAATAAGATAAGTGTAAAATGATATTTCCGCCTTCGCGATTCAAATACCTTCCGTGAAGACGGAAGGTTGGGTAAGGCAAATTATATAATAGAAACATTAATGAGATTTCCGCCTTCGCGGAAATGAAAAGTGATCCGTTATGAGTGAAAAAGAAGTAAAAAATCTAGAAGAAATTTTTGAAGCGCGTATTGCTCGTGATGAAAAAATAGAACCTAAAGATTGGATGCCTGAGAAATATCGTAAGACGCATATCCGCCAGATGAGTCAGCACGCACATTCTGAAATTGTGGGAATGTTGCCAGAAGGTAATTGGATTAGTAGAGCACCTTCTTTGCGTCGTAAAGTAGCGCTATTAGCAAAAGTGCAGGATGAAGCGGGGCACGGTTTATATTTGTACTCTGCTTGTGAAACTTTAGGGATCTCTCGTGAAGAATTGTATGAGCAATTACATACAGGCAAGGCAAAATATTCTTCTATTTTTAATTATCCTACAGTAACCTGGGCAGATATGGGAGCCATAGGATGGCTGGTAGATGGAGCTGCAATTATTAATCAGGTGCCATTATGTAGTACTTCTTACGGGCCATATGCACGTGCTATGGTTAGAGTCTGTAAAGAAGAGAGTTTTCACCAACGTCAAGGATTTGAGATTATGCTCAAACTAGCAAACGGTACTCCAGAGCAAAAAGATATGGCACAAGATGCCTTAAATAGGTGGTGGTGGCCGTCATTAATGATGCTTGGGCCTACAGATGCAGAGTCTGTGCACACAGCCCAGTCTATGAAGTGGAAGTTAAAGCGTAAAACCAATGATGAGTTACGCCAGCAATTTATAGATCAAACAGTACCGCAGGCAGATTTATTAGGACTTACTATTCCAGATCCAGATCTTAAATGGAATGAAGAAACGAGACACTACGATTTTGGAGAGATAGATTGTGATGAATTCTGGCAAGTAGTAAAAGGACACGGCCCTTCTAATAAAAAGCGTATGAAAGATAGAGTGGGTGCTTGGGATCGAGGTACTTGGGTACGCGATGCAGCGATGGCATATGCAGAGAAGAATGAGAAAAGAAAGAGCAATACTAAAAAAGCGGTTTAATGATGAGCAAAAAAAACTGGCC
>CALKZS010000080.1 GCA_938002835.1 uncultured Dokdonia sp.
CGTTGGGCTCCTGCGTCTATTCCAAAACGAACATATTTCTCGTGCAAGCAATGAGGACAAAATCCTTGCTTATTATTGAGTAGCTCTCTTCTAGAAACCCTCTGAGATGAAAGAGAATCTTCTGATTTCTTACTAAGCACTCATAGAAGTTCCTCACGATTTTCTTCTGAAAGGGAAAGTAATTCCTCTTTTAGTTTGTCTAAATTCATACTTTAATATACAAATAATAGTAAAAATACACTACAGCCTTACAGATATAAATAAAAACATTCATTACTAACAAATAATAAAATTATAGAGTATTATCATTAATTTTTTCCTATTTAGGTTAACAACAATATTTGCTTAGTTCTAAAATCTCACAACTTTTTGACTTGACCCTAATTTAGATTTCATAGTATTAAAATACAAAATCAAAAATAATCCATAAAAAAAGAGGATGCCTTTTTAGACAACCTCTTCGTTTTTAAGTAGCGAGAACGAGAATTGAACTCGTGACCTCCGGGTTATGAATCCGACGCTCTAACCAACTGAGCTACCTCGCCATTATTTGGGTTATTTACGCCTTAACAATTAGGATTATTATTAAAAATAATAAGTCTATTACAATCATTTTGCGTAGGCGGGTGCAAATATAGTTATATTAGAGATAGTCTAAAAGATTAAATTAATTAAATATCTATTTTTTTGGTTGCTATGATGTTTTAATAAAGCTGTTATTTTCCTTGTTAAAGAAAGAGATACTATTAAATTTAAGTTATAAACAAATAAAACCAATTTATTTGTTTTGCAATACCCATATCTTTCAATATATTGCTAATAGAATTAATTCAATCTTATGAGTGATAAAATAAAATACGAAATAGAGTTTGTGGTGCACGCATCACCTTCACTATTATATCAATATATGGCTACTCCTTCTGGAATGAGTGAGTGGTTTGCAGATAATGTAAATTCTAGAGGAGAGTTTTATACGTTTATCTGGGATGGAAGTGAAGAGAAAGCAAAACTTCTTACAAAGAAAAATGGAGAACGAATCAAATTTCAATGGATGGATGACGAAGGTGAAGATTATTACTTTGAGTTACGTATTCAAGTAGATGAAATTACAAAAGATGTATCGCTTATGATTACAGATTTTGCCGAAGAAGACGAAGTTGAAGAAGGTAAAATGTTTTGGGAAAATCAAATTTCAGAACTAAAACAAGTCATAGGTTCTGTGTAAGAAACCTTATAATATTACATATCTTTGAACCGCCTAAAAAAAAGGCGGTTTTTTTATGATAAATCACAACGGAACAATAATTCCCATAGACGATGTTAGTATAAGCCCTCATAATAGAGGTTTTTTATATGGCGATGGAGTATTTGAAACTCTTAAAGTTGTAAATGGTAAACTACTTTTCTGGGAAGATCATTATTTTAGATTAATGGCAGCTATGCGTATAATGCGTATGGAAATCCCAATGAAATTTACTCCAGAGTATCTTGAAAAAGAATTAAAAGAAACAATAATTTCTTCTGGCCTCATTGATAAGACTTGCCGAGTTAGAATTACGGTATATAGATCTGGTGCTGGAACATATTTACCAGAAGAAAGAGGTGTAGGTTTTTATGCTTTCGCAAAAGCGCATCCACATCCATTTTACCTTTTAGATGACACTCCTTACAAAGTAGAATTATATAAAGATCATTATGTAAATGCAGATTTACTTTCTACCATAAAAACCACAAATAAAGCATTGCACGTTACTGGAAGTATCTGGGCTCAAGATAATGGGTATGACAATTGCCTATTAGTAAATAATGAAAAAAATATAGTAGAAGCCTTACAAGGCAATCTTTTTTTAGTAAAAGGTACAGTAATTAAAACACCACCGCTTAAAGATGGTTGTTTAAGAGGTATTATAAGAAAACAGCTTATAGAAATTATAAAATTGTTACCAGAGTATGAGTTACAAGAGGTTTCAATATCACCTTTTGAACTTCAAAAAGCAGATGAGTTATTTATTACAAATACTATAATAGGAATACGTCCTATTACAAAATACAGAAAGAAAATATATGTAAATACTGTAGCCAGTATGTTATTACAAAAGTTAAACGTAAAGGTGAGATTAATGTAATCTCTAATTAGATTGCGGATTTTCAGGAGCATTAGACCAGAGAAGGTAAGAACCTCCTAGTTCCATTATTTTATCTCTCCAGAATGCTTTGTGGTTTTTAGTGAGAAGTCCATCTTGCACTTCGTTTTCTTGAATCACCCAAGTTTTTTCATCAAGTTCCATTTCTAGTTGACGACTTCCCCAACCGCTATAACCCAAGAAAAATTTAATAGAATTATTAGTAATCTTATTATTTACAAGAAGGTCTATGGCTCTTTCAAAATTCCCTCCCCAAAAAATACCAGAAGATATCTCTTGACTCCCTTCTATAAGATGTGGCACAGTATGTATAAAATACAGATTATCTTTTTCTACAGGACCTCCGTTATATACAGGGATGTCATATAGAGCAAGTCCTTCTATAAGATCTGATAAAGTTGAGTTGAGTGGTTTATTAAGAATAAAACCAACTGACCCTTCTTCATTGTGACTGGCTAGTAGGATGACAGATCTGTTAAAAGAAATATCACCTGTTAATGAAGGCTCAGCAATTAATAAATGTCCTTTTGATGGCATAAGTATCATAATGCTTTGTTGGTTAATTAAACATAGTTATTTTTAATGTTAAAAAAAAACTATTAAACACAATATTTAATATTGATGCTTTTTAAATTTTAAACATATGATTTTTTAAATATTTAATTTATTATTTATGATAGTTTTTTATTTTTTTTACTTGTTAAAACTTATGATAATTTTTTTGATAAAAAAAGATGAAATTATAATAGAACTATTAACGGTAACTATTTTTATTTTTTCAAATTATAGTGCTAGTTTTGATGTTAACCTTCCTTTGTTATAATGATAAAAGCTACCTATTCTAAGCACATACTTAATTTTAAAAACCCAAGCGGAACTTCTCGAGGTATTCTGCACACAAAGGAAACCTGGTATATAAAAATTGAAGATCACAACAATATAGGAATAGGTGAATGTGGGATCTTGCGAGGTTTAAGTTATGATGATAGACCTGATTATGAAGAAATGCTTAAATGGACTTGTGCAAATATTTCTAAAGGTCCAGAAATACTTTGGGAAGATTTGATAGAGTATCCTAGTATCCAAGCTGGTATTGAGATGGCCTATTTATCTTTAAAATCTAAAGATCCATATACATTATTCCCATCTGCTTTTACAGAAGGTAAAAAAAATATATCCATTAATGGATTAGTATGGATGGGAGATGAGATTTTTATGCGAGATCAAATACAACAAAAAATAGAGCAAGGTTTTGATTGTATTAAAATGAAAGTAGGAGCCATAGATTTTAATCAAGAGTTTACATTACTTTCGGCTATACGTAAAGAGTTTGATAAAGATAAAATTACATTAAGGGTAGATGCAAATGGTGGGTTTGCTTTCGCGAAAGCGCAACACATATTACAACAACTTTCAACCTTAGATATTCATTCAATAGAACAACCTATCGCTGTCCAACAATGGGATGAAATGCGAGCGCTTTGTGAGAATACACCAGTGCCTATTGCTTTAGATGAAGAATTGATAGGAGTTATTGATGTTGAAAAAAAGCAAAAATTATTAACAACAATACGACCGCAATATATTATCTTGAAGCCTAGTTTTATAGGAGGATTTCAAGGAAGCGAACAATGGATTGACCTAGCCAAAACCTATGATATAGGATGGTGGGTTACCTCTGCACTAGAAAGTAATGTGGGGCTCAATGCTATTGCACAGTGGGCTTATACATTATACCCAGAGGGACCTCAAGGATTAGGAACTGGAAGTTTATTTACTAATAATATAGCGTCGCCATTAGAAGTAGAAAATGGTGTACTACAAATTAACCCACAAAAAAAGTGGAACTTTAATATTACATAAATGTATATAGAACAGGCATATAAAGGAGAAAATGAAACGTGGAAGTTTGTAATCATTACAATACTTACAACGGGTATTTTTGTTTTAAACTTACTCACGTTTATATTTACTGATATTGATACAGAAGAAACTATGGAGCAAATGATGGAGCTCTTTAAATCAAAAAATCTATTATTGGCATTTAATTTAGGAGTTTTTATACCTATACTTTTAGTATTATTTTTATTTGTATGGTTATTGCACAAAAGGAGTATTTTGACACTTACAACATCTAGAAATAAAGTAGATTATAGTCGTATTTTCTTTAGCTTTATGATGGTTTTTGTTTATACAGTAGGAAGTTTTACTGTAATTTACTATCTCACGCCAGAAGATTATGTGTTACAATTTGATGCTGTTAAGTTTACTATTCTTTTTCTTATTGGGATTATTTTATTTCCTTTTCAGATTGGTCTTGAAGAATGGCTTTTTAGAGGATATTTAATGCAACAAATAGGTATAATGGTTCGTAATAGATGGTTTCCATTAATTATTACCTCAGTGTTGTTTGGAATTTTTCATTGGGCTAATCCTGAAGTTGCGGCTTTGGGAGCTATCACAATGGTTTTTTACATAGGAACAGGCTTGTTATTAGGTATTATGACACTTATGGATGAAGGTCTTGAGTTAGCTCTAGGGTTTCATTTAGGGAATAATTTATTAGCAGCTACTTTGGTTACTTTTGAATATTCTGCACTTCAAACAGATGCTATTTTTCTATCTGTAGGAGAACAAGAAGGTGGAGTAGCACTTGTACTACCAGTGTTAATAGTGTATCCAATATTTTTATTTGTTCTTGCAAAAAAGTACAAATGGACTAACTGGAAAGAAAAACTTATAGGAAAAGTAAATCCACCTGCTTTAAAAACACAAACAGAAGATTAATAAAATCTTAATATAATGCTAACATATTATTTATAAGGTGTATATACTTTCGCGTTATGAGAGAGCTTACAGATATATATGTACGTGTGCATCCTGAATTTAAGATTAATGGGAAGTCGCAGAGTATAACTTCCTTAAAAGATCTTGCATATAATTTTACTCAAGAAGGAGAGCCTTTTGAACAATCTGTAGGCGAATTTATTCTTGATTGGTTAGATGATAAAAAATATGTATTTGCAAAAACCTCTGGATCTACTGGAGATCCAAAAGCAATAAAAATTTTTAAAATTCATATGGTTAACAGTGCAAAAGCAACAGCAAAGCACTTTAATCTTAAAGAAAAAACGAAAGCGTTGTTATGTCTTCCTGCACATTATATTGCAGGTAAAATGATGCTTGTAAGAGCAATGGTTTTAGGGTGGCATATAGATATGTCGTTACCTAGTATACATCCATTAGATAATGTGTATAGACGTTATGACTTTTGTGCAATGACACCTATGCAACTTGATAATTCTCTTTCTAGATTACATTTACTCAAAAAGCTTATTGTAGGAGGTGGGGTAATATTTCAATCGTTAGCACAGAAGGTACAACATATTTCTACTAAAGTTTATGAGACCTATGGTATGACAGAAACTGTTACACACGTAGCTGCCAGACGTATCAACCCTAAAAAAGGGAAAACGTTTCCTATACCTTTTAAGACTCTTTCAAAAGTCACAATAGAAAAAGATGAAAGAGGTTGTCTAATAATAAAAGCACCAGCTGTAAGTACAGACCCTGTTGTTACTAATGACCTTGTAGAAATACACACTTTTAAAAAATTTACTTGGCTAGGACGTATCGATAACGTTATTAATAGTGGCGGTGTTAAGCTATATCCAGAACAAATAGAAAGTAAGTTAGCTGCATTTATAGAAGTACCTTATTTTATATCTAGTCTTCCTGATGATATTCTAGGAGAACAATTAGTTTTATTTGTAGAGCGGGATGAGACCTTTGATTTAAAAATTTCTGCAGCAGATAAAG
>CALKZS010000081.1 GCA_938002835.1 uncultured Dokdonia sp.
AAGGCATATTGAGAAAAATAAGAAAGAAATCTTTACAGGGGATATAAAAACCTTTGTAATACATTACTTAGTGCAAGATTACAGTCCAGAACAAATAGTTGGTTATGCTAATAGATTAGGCAAGCCTTGTGTCTCAGTTGAACGGATATATCAGTTTGTCTGGGAAGATAAAAAGAATGGAGGCTCACTCTATAAACATTTAAGAACTAAAGAGAAGAAGTATAAAAACGAGGCAACTTAAACAATGCAAGAGGTCAAATAGTGAGTAGCGTAGATATCACCCAAAGACCTAAAGTAGTTGAGAAAAAAGAACGTTTTGGAGACTTGGAGATAGATTTGGTAATCGGGGCAAATCATAAAGAAATTGCTGAGCAACTTAATATTGATTTCTTCTTTGCTAAACCTTATTATAGCTGGCAAAGAGGAGCTAATGAAAATTTAAATGGATTAGTCAGACAATTTTTTCCAAAAAAAACTAACTTTGATCTCATTTAAGAAATGAGAGTCGCAAAAATGCTAAACAATAGACCCAGAAAGAGGTATAATTACTTATTACCAAATGAAGTATTTGTTAACGCAATTAACAACAACGGAGTTGTTGCGTTTTTGACTTGAATCCTCCATACAATTAAAAATCAATACTTTAATTCACTAAATTTCTGCTTTTTCAATAATAAAAATTAACTTTCTTACATCGAACTCACGTTAAATTATAAAAAATAAATGAATAACTTTCGGATTGTATATAGCATACTACTCACTTTTGGAATTCATTTTTTTACAAATGCTCAAACAGAGACAACTCCTAAAGTAGAACTTATTGAAGAAAAAAAGTCAAAACGCTGGTTACTCTATGCCCAAAATAATACAGAACAAGAGCAAGAAGCTTTTTTAATGGTACAAGGTGAGGGTTTTAGACGCAGTGCCGATAGACCTGTAATTAAAAAAATACCTCCGCACTCAAAAATATTGATGATCACATTAATACCACTTAAAGGCGTTACACCCACATATACTAAGGTTTTTACCTATGAAACAAACCTACAAACCATCTCAAAACGAAAAGGCGAAAACAGAAAAGAGTATGTAAATATTCGCCCCATTAAAGATCAAGAGTTTACCGTTTTTATAGATAAAGATTGTGATAAATGCAAGGTACTAACTACTTTTCTAAATGACAATCATTACAAATATCGCATACTTAACACAAGTAAAGATCATCAGGTAAAAGAGTTTATGTTTGATCACCTTAAAACTGCAAGTTATAAAGGAGGGATTATAGATTTACCGGTTATCTTTTTTAAAGAAAAAAAACATTGGAGTATTATAGATATTCATCAATTTATAAAAACCTATGACTGGAAACTTCTTGAACGAAAGTAAAGCCTATAAAGCTTTCGCGAAAGCGTATAAAAACAAAAAAGATGCAACTCTCGTCGCATCTTATCTATTTTTAATATTTATTTTTTTAGATACTTAAATCTCTCTATTTATATCAAATTCTTCTAAGTATTGTGCTACACGTTGTACAAACTGTCCGCCTAAAGCTCCATTTACAACACGGTGGTCGTACGAATGAGACAAGAACATTTTCATACGTATTCCTATAAAATCTCCATCTGGAGTTTCTATTACAGCAGGTACTTTACGAATAGCTCCTAGTGCAAGAATTGCAACTTGCGGTTGATTAATAATAGGTGTTCCTAACACACTACCAAAAGTTCCTACATTTGTTACCGTATAGGTTCCTGCCTGAGTATCGTCTGGTTTGAGCTTTCCGTTTCTCGCTCTAGCGGCAAGATCATTTACAGACTTTGCCATCCCAACTAAGTTTAGTTGGTCTGCATTCTTAATCACTGGAACAATAAGATTTCCATCTGGTAAGGCTGCCGCCATACCAAGGTTAATATTTTTTCTTTTTATAATACGATCACCATCTACAGAGATGTTAATCATTGGGAAGTCACGTATTGCTTTTGCCACAGCTTCCATAAAAATGGGTGTAAATGTGAGATTTTCTCCTTCTCGCTTGGCAAATAGGTCTTTGTTTTTCTTACGCCAGTTCCAGATATTAGTAACATCTGCTTCAATAAATGACTGTACGTGAGCACTTGTTTGCACAGAAGCTACCATATGATGCGAGATGAGTTTTCCCATACGAGACATCTCTATAATCTCATCTTCTCCATTAACACTTACAGGAACAGCTGGTGTAGACTTTTTAGTAGGCGCAACTTTTACTACTGGTTTAGTCGGAGTTATTTCTGGTGTTGTAGCACCTCTATTTTCTAGATATGATAACATATCATTTTTAGTCACACGACCGTCTTTACCAGAACCTGTGATTCTATCTAGCTCTTCTTGAGAAATCCCTTCAGACTTTGCCATATTACGTACTAAAGGTGAATAAAAGCGATCCTCACTACTCACTGGAGCAGCAACAGCTTCTTTTGCAATAGTTACCGTTTTTTCTACAGCAGTAACCACTTCTGGTGCTGCAGTAGTTTCTTCTATAGACGTAGGTGTGGCATCTCCTGTATCTGGACTATCACCATCAATCTCTATAATTGCAATGGTTTGTCCTACAGCTACTACATCGTCTACTTCAAAAAGTTTTTCTACAAGAACACCATCTACCTCACTAGGCACTTCACTGTCTACTTTATCTGTAGCAATTTCAAGTACAGGCTCATCTGCCTCTATTGTATCTCCTACCTCTTTTAACCAAGATGTTAGCGTTGCTTCTGCAACACTTTCTCCCATTTTAGGTAGTTTTAATTCAAATTTTGCCATATTCGTAATTTGAAGCTGTTATAAATAGTAAGTATTGCAAAAATAATAATTATAAATCATTTATTATAAGAATAAAATAACATTACTCTTCAAAATGAATTACTTCTCCTCGTCCCTCACTGCTATTACTTCCTAGCGCAAAAGTACTATTTTTAGGGATGATTTTGAAGGTTACACCTGTATCTCGATGTGTTATAATTTCCTTAATGATATTTTTATATGAGCAATAATTAGCATCAAAAATGTAAGTCGTGATATTAGCTACAACTTTCATCTTATGTTGCATTACAACATTAGACGAAAGCACTTTAGTGATAGCATTCTCAATATGAGAAGATTGGCTCACCAATGCATATACCTCATCTTTAGAAGCTATAGTCACTACCGATAATTTTTTGTTTTTAAAGCTAGACCTAGCGCTTGCTACAAATAAACCTAATTTTACCACAAAACTTTCTACACTATTTTTGCGCAAATGTTTATTGTAAAACAATCGCATTGCTCCATAAAATCGCTTTCTATAAATAGCATCTTTTACTGTGCTTTCCCCTTTAAAATGTATGATGGGTATTGTTCCTAAATAGTAATTTGTATATCCAGCCTTTTCGACAGTATAAGATAGATCTATATCTTCTCCATACATAAAATAACGTTCATCAAAACCTCCAACTGTCTCATACAGTGATTTTTTTACAAACAGAAAAGCACCTGCCAGTATAGCTGCTTTACCATTTTCATTTTGCTGTAAATGATGTGCATAATAACCAGAGCCATTACCTAGTAACTTTTGCAATGACACTTTGGGCGTAGGAAGATTACGTTTGCTCTCAGGTAAAAAATGCCCTGTTCCATCTACAAACTGCACACTTGAAATGCCGTGATTAGGTTGCGCTTTCGCGAAAGCGTATACCTCCTCAAAAACTGTTTCTCCTACCACAGTATCTGGATTGAGAATACAAACATACTCCCCTTTGGCAATCTGAACTCCTTTATTATTTGCTTTTGAAAACCCTATATTTTGATCATTTGTAATGAGATGTACTTTTGGGAACAGTGTTTTTACCATCATCACACTATCATCTACCGAAGCATTATCTACCACAATTACCTCTGCTTCTATATCTTGTATCGCTGCATAGACACTATCTAAGCATAATTGTAAATAGTGCTGCACATTGTAGTTTACAATAATGATAGAAAGTGTCACTTTTTTAGTCTTTATGTAATTGTTTTTATAAACAAAAAATTAGCTCTTAAGAGAATTCTCAAACGGAATGCGATGCAAGATACTTCTTCCTAAAGTAACCTCGTCTGCATATTCTAGTTCATCACCCACAGCAATTCCTCTCGCAATGGTGGAAGTGGTAATTTGAAAAGATTCTAGCTGTTTATAAATATAAAAATTAGTAGTATCGCCTTCCATTGTCGAGCTTAGTGCAAAAATAACTTCTTTTATTTCGCCAGTTTTAGCTTTATCTACTAATGAATAGATATTGAGATCCTGAGGACCAATACCATCTAGCGGACTTATTTTACCTCCTAACACGTGATACAAACCTCGATATTGACTTGTACTTTCTATTGCCATTACATCTCTTACATCTTCTACTACACACACTAAACTCTCATCTCGATGCGGGTTTACACAGATCTCACACAATGCAACATCAGATATATTATGGCATTTTACACAAAACTTAATGGTATCTCGCATTGTATTTAACGCCTCTGTAAGATGATGCGTTTGAGATACTGGCTGTTTTAATAAATGTAATACCAATCGCAACGCTGTACGTTTACCCACTCCAGGAAGTTGAGACATCTCATAGACTGCATTTTCAAGAAGTTTTGAAGAAAATTCCATAGAGTGTAAAGATACTTATACCTAGAATTTATTTTAAAAGTCTTTTTATTTCTGTTACCATAAAATATCCTGCTATTGCTATTTGAAGAAAACTATAAAAAATTTTAAATATATTTTGTTTTGGGTAAACATTAATATTGGACATCGATTTTATCAAATATGGGATTCCGAAACCTATAATAAAAACAATTGCAATGAAGATTATAAGTACCGAAACCAACTTTCTCATTTGCTAGTTCTTATCCTCAAGAAGTGGTACAAATCTAAATTCTCCAAACTCCTTTTTTTCAAAAGTGGTTTCGGCAGTGCGTACATATAAATGCATAATTTGTGGATCATCACCTACTGGTATCACAAGTCTACCTCCTATTTTAAGTTGGGCTAATAATGGTTTTGGCACATAAGGAGCTCCAGCGGTTACTATAATACTATCAAAAGGAGCATATTCTGGCAATCCTTTATAGCCATCTCCAAAACTCAAAAAACGTGGTCTATATCCTAGTTTAGACAAAAAAAGTTTAGTCTTTTTAAAAAGCTCTTGTTGTCTTTCTATCGAAAAAACTTTTGCTCCTAACTCGCACAAAACAGCGGTTTGATATCCGCTTCCTGTTCCTATTTCTAAAACGTTGTGACCTTTCTCAATATTTAATAATTCGCTTTGAAAAGCAACCGTATATGGTTGTGAGATAGTTTGATCTGCCGCAATGGGAAATGCCTTGTCTTGATATGCGTGATCTTCAAAACTACTGTCCATAAAGAAATGACGCGGTATTTTCTCTATAGCTTTTAATACTAAAGCATTTGTAATGCCTTTATCTTTGAGTACTTGAACGAGCAAACGGCGTTTTCCCTGGTGGCGAGTAGTATCTTTCATTGGTCACTAAAATAGTTTAAAAGTATATAGCAATCCAACTCGGTGAAGAGGTTTTATAAACAAGTTATTTATAATTAAAAAGTGTAAGTCGCATTGTTAATTAAAAATCAATAAAAAACAACACGCTCCTCTAAATACTATCCTACCATTATCCCTCTAAAACTTGTATTTTTACATAAAACAATTAAACTATGCTTAAAGCTGGCGTACTAGGTGCTGGACACCTAGGAAAAATACACTTAAAACTCCTTAACCTTTCTGAAAATTATGAACTAGTAGGCTTTTATGATACTTCAAAAGAAGTACGTGATGCTATTTCAAGTGAGTTTGGCTATACCGCTTTTGATACCGAAGAAGCACTTATTGAAGCCTGTGATATGGTAGATGTTGTGACACCCACAACCTATCACTTCTCTAGTGCAGAAAAGGTAATCAAAGCTGGAAAGCATCTTTTTATCGAAAAACCTATCACAAATACTGTTCCTGAGGCAGAACAATTACTTGCACTTGCAAAAGAGTACAATGTATTAGGACAAGTAGGACACGTAGAACGTTTTAATCCTGCGTTTATGTCTGTAAGTCACGGTATACAAAAACCTATGTTTATTGAAGCCCATAGACTAGCAGAGTTTAACCCTAGAGGAACAGATGTTCCTGTAGTGCTAGACCTTATGATACACGATATTGATGCTATTTTAAGTGTGGTGCAAAGTCCTGTAAAGAGTGTTAATGCAAGTGGTGTTTCTGTCATTTCAGACACTCCAGATATTGCAAATGCGCGTATAGAATTTGAAAATGGTTGTGTTGCAAACCTAACGGCTAGCCGTATTTCAATGAAAAATATGCGTAAGGCTCGTTTCTTTCAACGTGATGCATATATCTCTGTAGACTTTTTAGAAAAGAAAGTAGAGGTTGTAAAAATGAAAGACGCACCAGAAAATCCCGACGACTTTGCTATGATACTTCAAAATGCCGAAGGAATTAAGAAGCAAATTTATTTTGACAATCCAGAAGTACCTGGTAATAACGCGATACTTGATGAGTTGGACGCTTTTGCAAAAGCAATAAAAAACAACTCCACTCCTATCGTTTCACTAGAAGCTGGAACAGAAGCATTGCGAGTAGCGATGATGATTATCGAAGATTTTTAATCGCAGGGCGATAGCCAATAAATTTTTTACTGAACATCAATACGAATAATTATTCAAGAAAAACTTAAATGAGATTTCCACCTTTACGGAAATAAAAATACAACTTATGAATATAGCAGTTATAGGAGCAGGAACAATGGGCAACGGAATTGCACATACATTTGCGCAAAGTGGATATAACGTTAACCTTATAGATATTTCGCAAGAATCATTAGATAGAGGGATCAATACTATCTCTAAAAACCTTGACCGAATGATTGCCAAAGAAAAGATTACTGACTCTCAAAAAGAAGACGTGCTTTCTAATATAACTACCTTTACTTCATTAGAAGAAGGTGTTAAAATAGCAGATCTTGTGGTAGAAGCTGCTACAGAAAATGTAGACCTAAAGCTCAAAATATTTAAAGATCTAGATGCTGCTACTTCAGATAACTGTATACTAGCAACAAATACTTCTTCTATATCTATCACTCAGATTGCAGCGGTAACCAACAGAACAGATAAGATCATTGGGATGCATTTTATGAATCCTGTGCCTATAATGAAACTTGTAGAAATTATAAGAGGTTATAATACAAGTGATGAGACTACTGCTACTATAATGGAGTTATCTAAAAAATTAGGTAAAACTCCTGTAGAAGTAAATGACTATCCTGGTTTTGTAGCAAACCGTATTCTTATGCCTATGATTAATGAAGCTATTGAGACTTTATACAATGGCGTTGCTGGGGTATATGAAATAGATACGGTGATGAAACTAGGTATGGCACATCCTATGGGACCATTACAACTTGCAGATTTTATAGGTCTTGATGTATGCCTTTCTATTCTTGAGGTAATGCACAATGGCTTTAAAAACCCAAAATATGCTCCTTGTCCGTTACTTGTTAATATGGTGCGTGCAGGAAAATTAGGGATGAAATCTAAAGAAGGTTTTTATGACTATTCTGAGAGTAGAAAAGCAGACAAAGTAGCTACAATGTTTACTTAAAACGATGTACAACTTCTAAATTCTCTATATCTAAATGGCAAAAATATTTCCTTTTAAAGCAGTACGACCTACAAGAGATAAAGTGGCCCTGGTCGCTAGTCGTGCCTATCAATTTTATGATGATGAAGGACGAGATTTTAGAATGGCAAGAAATCCTTTTTCGTTTCTTCACATCATCAACCCAGGATATAAATACCACCAAGAAATATCTGGACAACAGCGCTTTAAACTCGTTAAAAATAGATATCAAGAATTTAAAGAAGATGGGATCTTCACAAAAGATGAGCTGCCTTCATTTTATGTGTATAAAATGATAGATCGTGAAGGCAATACTTTTTGTGGTATGATTGCGGCAACATCGGTACAAGACTATATAGATGATGTCATAAAAAAGCACGAAAACACCATTGCAAAAAGAGAAGTCCTATTTAAAGAATACCTCAACACTGTAGGTTTTAATGCAGAAGCAGTTTTAATTACATATCCAGATCATTCTGGCGTTCAAAATGCACTAGAAAACATTATGAAAGCGCGCCCAGAATATGAGTTTACAACCACATACAGAGATTCTCATTATATGTGGCCTGTAAGTGACTCTAAAACTGTAAAAACATTACAAGATTACTTTGCAGAAATCCCTAAGTTATATATCGCAGATGGACACCACCGCTCTGCCTCATCTGCATTATTATCACAAGATTATACCTCTAAAGATGAGAGCTACCATAATTTTATGAGTTTTCTCATTCCAGAATCTTCATTACTCATTTATGAGTTTAATAGACTAGTAAAAGATCTTAACAATCTAAGTAAAGAAGAGTTTCTAATTGCTTTAGATGCCTCATTTAGAATACAAAACAGAGGCACAAAGCCGTATAAACCGTCAAAGAAACATCACTTTAGTATGTATCTAGATGGAGAGTTTTATAGTTTATACCTTCGTCATAGTTTATGTGATTTTAATTCGCCTCTGGAACAACTAGACGCTCAAATTTTACTCAATACAGTTCTAGGTCCTATTTTAGGTATTAAAGATCCAAGAGATGATGACCGTATTGATTATGAAGATGGACGTAAAGATATTTCTGAAGTAAAAGAACAAATAGATAATGGCAAATTTGCTGTGAGTTTTGGGATGCTACCTGTCTCAATAGAAGAACTTAAAGAAATCGCAGACGCCGGACTCAAAATGCCACCAAAAAGTACGTATATTGAACCAAAACTAAGAAGTGGCATCACCATTTACGAATTTTAATGAGCAACATATCACAAAACATACACCATTTAAAGAATAAACTTCCAGATCACGTCACTCTTGTTGCAGTCTCAAAGACAAAACCAGTAAGTGATCTAGAAGAAGCCTATGAAGCTGGACAACGCATTTTTGGAGAAAATAAAATCCAAGAAATGACAGAAAAATGGGAGGTAATGCCTAAAGATATCCAATGGCATATGATAGGCCACGTGCAAACCAATAAGGTAAAATTTATGGCACCCTATGTAGACCTCATACACGCTGTAGATAGACTCAAACTTCTCAAAGAAATAAACAAACAAGCGCTTGCAAATAATCGTATAATCGATGTTCTAATACAAGTTAAAATTGCTCGTGAAGATTCTAAGTTTGGTATGCCTGTAGCAGAAATAATCCATTTTTTTGAAAATAACATATCAAAAAACTACCCTAACATTCGAGTGAAAGGATTAATGGGAATGGCAACCTTTACAGATAATGAAGATCAAGTAGCAGCAGAGTTTGAATTATTAGAAGGGTTATTTATACGCTTTCGCGAAAGCGCAAGTCTATCCATTCTATCATCAGGAATGAGTGGTGATTACCTATTAGCAATAAAAAATGGCAGTACAATGATACGTGTAGGAAGTAGTATTTTTGGCGCTAGAAATTATCAATAAACAACTATAAATTTCTGCCTTTGTGGGAATAAAAAAACGATCATATTTACGCAATACTAGACATAGAAACTACGGGAGGCAAATACAATGAGGAAGGTATTACAGAAATTGCTATCTATAAATATGACGGAAACAATATAGTCGACCAATTTATAAGTCTTGTTAATCCAGAGCGACCTATACAAGCATTTGTAGTAGGGCTTACAGGTATTAATAATGATATGCTGCGCAACGCTCCAAAGTTTTATGAGATTGCAAAACGCATTATTGAAATCACAGAAGATTGTGTAATGGTAGCGCATAATGCGCAATTTGATTATAGAATTTTAAGTTTAGAATTTGATAGACTAGGCTATAATTTTGATATCGCTACGTTATGTACGGTAGAGCTTTCTCAAAAATTATTACCAGGACATACGAGTTATAGCTTAGGAAAACTCACAAAAGCACTAGGCATCGCAATGTCAAAAAGACACAGAGCAGATGGTGATGCACTGGCTACAGTAGCGCTTTTTAAATTACTTCTTGCAAAAGACACTAAAAAGGAGATTATCACTGCAGCTGTGCGTTCTTTTCCTAAAAAGCATATGGACACAAAACTAAAGGAACTTATTAAACAAGTTCCTTCTGAAACGGGTGTGTATTATATGCATAATATAAATGGAACGATCATTTATATTGGAAAAAGTAAGAACATCAAAAAACGTATCACTCAACATTTTACAAACGACAATAGAAAAAGTAAAAAAATTCAAGATGAGGTGCACGCTGTTACTTATGAAGAAACGGGAAGCGAGCTCATTGCGCTTCTTAAAGAAAATGAAGAAATAAAACGCAACAAGCCAAAATACAACAGAGCTTTAAGACGATCTAAGTTTAAAGTGCAACTAAGTGAAATTGAAGATAAAGATGGCTACATACGACTTAAAATAGAAAAAGCAGATGCTCGCAAAAAAACCATCACAACCTTTAGTAATATCGCAAGCGCAAAAGCTTATCTAGATCGTATTATAGATAGTTACAATTTATGTTTACATAAAACCGTGTATGACAAAAAACAAGAACCTTGTTTTAATTACACACTAAAAAAATGTAACGGAGCTTGTATACAACAAGAGACACCTGCAAGTTATAACCAGCGTGTACAATCATTTATAGATAAGCATAGTTATAAAAACAAAGGAATGCTCATTATAGATAAAGGCAGAAAAATAGATGAACGCTCTGTGGTTTTAATAGAAGATGGCCACTTTAAAGGTATAGCCTTCTATAATCTTAACTTTCAGATTAACAATCTTGACATCTTAAAATCTATTATTACTCCTATGGAAGATAATAGAGATGCTCAAAACATCATACAATCATTTACTCGCAATAAAAAGCGGCTCAAGATAATACCATTAGATGAGCTTGCTAGCAAGCAGTAAAAAATCACTATTTTTAACTTTATAATTTCAATACATTATCTTGAAAACAGAAAGCAATTATAAATGGCGTAGAAAACTACACGATATTATCTATGAGGCAGATACACCTGCTGGAAAAAGCTTTGATGTTATACTACTTATTCTTATACTCGCCAGCATTGCCTTAGTAATGATGGAAAGTGTACAGAATCTAGATGAAAAGTATGGAGATTTTTTTGAAATAGGAGAATGGATTATTACTATCTTTTTTACCCTAGAATACTTTGCTCGTATTATTACTATAAAAAAACCTACGAACTATATTTTTAGTTTTTATGGAATGATTGACTTTTTCTCTACTATTCCTCAATATTTAGCTTTTTTCTTTGTAGGATCTAATGCGCTACTCACTGTACGAGCACTAAGACTACTAAGGGTTTTTAGAATTTTAAAAGTAACCCGATATGTAGGAGAGTCTAACAAACTCACAAAAGCTATTACAGATAGTAAAGAAAAAATAAGTATTTTCTTATTTGCCGTATTAATACTTTGTATTATCGCTGGAACTGTGATGTATATGATAGAAGGAGAGCAAAGTGGTTTTACAAGTATTCCAGTAAGTGTTTACTGGTGTATTGTAACATTAACCACTGTAGGTTATGGAGATATTGCCCCTGTAACACCATTAGGACAATTTATTGCTGCAATCATTATGATTATGGGTTATGGCATTATCGCTGTTCCTACTGGAATTGTAAGTGCTGAGTATGCAAAAGACTCAGACCCAGACAAGATAACTATAGATGGTGAGGACTATGTACATATGAACACACAATCTTGCGAAAATTGTAATACAAAAAAACATCGTGACGATGCCTTATTTTGTCATAGTTGCGGTCACTCACTTGATATAAATGAGTAAACATTTAATAGCCATTGTGGGTCCTACTGCCATAGGAAAAACGGCTCTTTCTATAAAAGTAGCACAGCATTTTAATACCGAAATTCTCTCTGCAGACTCAAGACAGTTTTTTAAAGAGATGTATATTGGAACTGCAGTACCAAGTCCAGAAGAGCTTGCAGGAGCAACGCATCATTTCATTCAACATCTTTCTGTTGATGATCTATATAGCGTAGGACATTTTGAAAAAGATGCTATTGAAAAAATAAGCCTATTGCATACTACCTATAATCATCTAGTGATGGTGGGTGGCTCAGGAATGTATGTAGATGCAGTTATTAATGGTCTAGATGAATTCCCTGATATAAAAGATGGAGTGCGAGAAGAACTCAAAAATCTTCTAGAAAATAATGGTTTTGAAGAATTACAAAAACTATTATTAGAAAAAGACCCTACATATTATCAAACGGTGGATATACAAAATACACAACGTGTAATTCGTGCTCTTGAAGTATGCATATCCTCTGGAAAAGCTTTCTCATCGTTTAGAAATAAAGAGCGAACTCCAAGAAATTTTAATACTATTAAAATAGGGCTTCAAGCCGATAGAGATATAATATATGATCGCATAAACCAACGTGTCGATCTTATGATTGAAATGGGATTAGTTAATGAGGTAAAAAGTTTGCTTTCGCGAAAGGATAACAATGCCCTTATCACTGTAGGATACCGAGAGCTTTTTGAATATTTTGAAGGTGCCGTTACTCTTGAAAGAGCGATTGAGAATATAAAAACAAATACGCGTCGTTTTGCCAAAAGACAAATGACTTGGTATCGCAGAGACAACTCTATACATTGGTTTGATTACAAAACTCCTTTTGAAGAAATTGCTAGATTTTTAAACACAAAAACGCACTACTCATAGAGTAGTACATCCTTACATCACTAATATCTTTTACTAATATTATGTATTATTCGTCCTTTTTAACAACTAAACGGAAACCTTCTCCGTGTATGTTAAGGATTTCTACAGTATCGTCTTTTTTAAGATACTTACGAAGCTTTGCAATATATACATCCATACTTCTAGATGTGAAATAATTATCATCTCTCCATATCTTTGTAAGTGCTAACTCACGAGGCATTAAATCATTTTCGTGTAATGCTAGCATACGAAGAAGTTCATTTTCTTTTGGCGAAAGCTTTATAGCATCTTCTTCTTTAAATGTTAAAAAGCGCAATTTTGAGTTGAGATGGAAATTTCCAATACTAAACTCAAACTGCTTGCTATCTGCAACAGAGTCTACAGCTTTGCGTTGAATAATTGCTTTAATTTTCATTAATAAAACTTCACTATCAAAAGGCTTATTCAAATAATCATCTGCTCCTACTTTATAGCCTTTAAGAACGTCCTCTTTAAGCGCTTTTGCAGTTAAAAAAATGATAGGAACTTCTGCATTTTTTTCTCTAATCTCTTTTGCTAGTGTAAATCCATCTTTATAAGGCATCATTACGTCTAAGATACAAAGGTCATAATCATCTTTTTTGAATTTTTCAAAACCTTCCATACCGTTTTTTGCGTGAGTGACATTGTAGTCATTCATCATCAAATAATCTTTGAGTACTGTTCCAAAATTTGGATCATCCTCTACTAGTAAAATCTTTTTGTTTTCAGTTTCCATATATACTATGTTATGATATTAATGGTAATTTTATTGTGAATGTACTTCCTTTTCCTTTTTCGCTTTCTACAGTTATTTCTCCGTGATGATCATCTATAATACGTTTTACATATGCTAGTCCTAGACCGTGACCTTTAACGTTATGGATATTGCCCGTATGCTCACGATAAAACTTTTCAAATACTTTTTTCTGCACTGCGTTAGTCATCCCGTCTCCTTTGTCTGTAATACTTACAAGAATTATTTCATTTATATTTTCTGTATAAACATCTATCTCTGGCGCTCTACTTTCTGGTGTGTACTTTACAGCATTATCTAATATATTTACTAATACATTAGTAAAGTGAGTTTCATTTGCTAAAATTATTGTTCTATTTGCTCTTAAATGAGGTCTTACATAACCACCTCTATCTTCTACAATGAGCATAATATGGCTTATAGCATCCTCTACAAGATCATTAACATCTAGACTTTCTTTATGAATATCTAGCTCGTCCTTTTCAAGTTTAGATATTCTCAAGACATTTTCTACTTGAGCGTGCATCCTTTTATTTTCTTCACGTATTAAGCTTTGATAATATGCAACTTTTTCTTGAAAAGGAGCAATTTTAGGATTTTTTAATGCATCTAAAGCTAAGTTAATGGTTGCTATAGGAGTTTTAAACTCGTGCGTCATATTATTTATAAAGTCTGTTTTTATTTGAGAGATCTGACGTTGTTTGTTTAATTGATGTAATGCACTAGAATAGGCAACTACTATAATTAATGTAAAAATAATAGATAACACCGCCATTCCTATTATAGAAGAAATCACAAATCTTTTTTCTTTGGGAAATTGAACATATAATGAATAAGTTGTATCCTTATTATTATATAGAAATAATGGAGAAATATAAGATTGTACAGAAGTGCTATACTTAAAATGATCAGAATGTACTTTTGTCAATAGATCATTACTATAGATCCCAAAATCAAAATCTGTTTCTAAATCTCTTTCTACTAGCTCTATTGTTAACCACTTTTTTATTTCTTCTTGAGTAATACGGTTATGAATAGGAATATCTTTTGTTATCTCATATGCAATTTCTGAGAATCTCTTTTTTTCAAAATCTATAAGTCTAGAAAATTCTTGTATTCTATTAGTAGTAGTTTCTTGCTTACCATCTAGCCCTTCTCTATTGATAAACTGCGTCGTTTTTCGTTTAGTATATCTTTTAAATGATATACTATCATCTAATGCAAATCCTGGTGCAGTGAGTTTAAAATCTTCTTGAAGTATTGCATTTCTATAGAGAATAAGTTCATTATTTACGAGGTCTTCATTTATGAATAAATATTCATCAAAGGTAGTATCATCAGAAATCCCTATACTATCTACCATTCTTTGAATAGGATAATAATAATCTTCTAATTCTCTATTCTCTATATGTTTTACAGTCGCATCGAGTGCCTGTTTTGCCTTAAAACTAAATTGTTCACGTTTAGTGTCAACGCTACTAGAAATCCAGTAACCTTGAACAAATATAATCCCAATGAGCGAGAGACTCATCAAGACTATTAAAGAATAAAACAATTTCTTATTCACTAATCAAAAGTAAGATTTTAACATTTGAGAGTTTGTCGATTTAACCAAATGTTAACAAGCTTTAAAATCGTTTTACCAGCCCATTTTTACACGCCTAAGAAGGTGTTTATGGAGTTTTAAAACACTTTCTTTTGCCATTTTTAGATCTATATTGGTTATTACAACGTCTGCAAGTGCCTTTTTACGAGTATCTGTCCACTGAGCTTTCATCCTCGCTAGCACAGCTTTTTCTGTTGTCTTATCTCTCTTTATAACTCGTTCTATTCGTGTTGATTTAGGAGCATCGACCACTATCATAAAATCACATTCCTTATTTCCTCCATTTTCAAAAAGAATAGCAGCCTCTTTAATTACATAAGGTGTATTTTGTAATTGGATCCATTTTTTAAAATCTTGAGCAACTGCAGGATGAACAATTGCATTAAGCGCTTCCAATAAATGTGCATTATTAAAAATTCTACTAGCGATCCATTCCCGTTGTAATTGGTTATTATGATATGACTCAGTCCCTAAAAGCTCTGTGATTTTTTTTACAAGAGATAGGTCTGTTACCATTAATTTTTTTGCTGCCTCATCTGCTATATAAACAGGAATTCCCTGTTCTTGAAAAAAAGTTGCGATAGTACTTTTACCACTACCTATACCTCCTGTAAGTCCCACAATTATCATATTAATCTATTACTAGGTATTGCACTTGTTTATCAACCAACCTTGCTAAAGAAACTTCTTTAGGCTGTTTTTTTATAGTTAATGGTAAATAATTATTATTCTCTGACGAATTAGAAAAATCACAAGTAACAACAAAGTCCTTTCCTTTGATATTTTCAAAATCATCTAAATTTACAGAATATACAACCTCTACCTCTTTAGGGAAAATCTTGACTTTATTATTCCCATTATTTAAAACTGTTATTGGAACTGTAACTGTTCCTTCAGTAAATTTTGTTACTTCCTGAGTTATAATAAAATTAGTTACATCAAATTTCACTTCTTGCAAACTATCTGCTATAGCAATAGCAACAGTTACTTCAACATTATCTTTAACATCTTTTTGAACAAAAAGCTCTGTATCTATAACTTCTAATTTATCAAGAATATAGTGAGGACCTACTGCTCTTACTAATTTAGGTTCGATATTTAATTCTTCTTTTGCTCGATATCCAGACGCATATTCTAATTGAACATTTGGGTGTATCGCAATTTCTTTTGACTCCATCTCATCTACTATAACCACAACCTCATCCCCTATAACTGATATAAGATTTAAATTATCTGAAAGCGTATGTTCTATATTAGATAGATTGTTTGAAAGAGAATATTGATATGTACGATCGGCTTCATTTTTATTTAAAGATTTAAAAGAAATATAAGCTTCTGGAGTAGACCAATTATTTCGTAAAATAGCAAATCCAGAGTTTTCCACCTTTACTTCAATCTCTTCTGGAGAAATAGACTGAATTGTTTTATCAATTGGTATTTCTGTTACTTTAACAAGTATCTTATAAGTAGACTCATAGGTCTTAGATAACTTTATAAGAGCTGCCATCACCGTTGTAATAAGCAAGAAAAAGAAAAACCCACGTGCATTTGCACTTCCTATTTTTACACGTTTCAATTGACTGTTTTTTATTGCCTCTAATTTACTTAAAAAAAAGATGCGGATATTGCTTTCGCGGAAGCTTCTTTAACCACTGCACTTGTATTACCGAAGATAAAAAGCCTTTACCATACCCATAAAACTGTATCATTGTAGCAATCACACTCATCACGCCTATTTTTACGCTCTTATTTAACACACTTGAATGAATTAATATGATGAAGAAATAAAGTATATACAGCTGTAAAAACCAATAAAAATTAAACAAACTGACTAAAAAAGAAATAATAAATCCTAAGATAAATATAGAAGGAAACCAATAGGTGATCTTCTTTGATGCGGGGTGCCACTTATTTAGAATAGGGCGCACAAGACCAAATTTATTAACCTGTGTATAGAACTTCTTCCAAGAGATACGACGTTTGTGATATACAAAAGCATCAGTTATAAGTTGAGTATCATATCCTAGCTTCCATAATCTTAATACCAGATCTGGATCTTCTCCAGGATGAATGTCGCCAAAACCTTCACTAACCTCAAATGCTTTTTTTGAAAGTCCCATATTAAAACTACGTGGCTGAAACTTTCCTGTTTTTTCTGCTCCTCCTCTTATACCTCCAGTAGTAAAAAAAGAGGTCATACTATAGCTTATCGCTTTTTGTAAGTTTGAAAATAAAGGATGTGCTGCATCTGGCCCTCCAAAACAATCTACATAATTTGCTCGTAAAGCAGTATCCATTGCTGTAATATATTGCGGTGGCAACATACAATCTGAATCTAAAATAATGAAGTAATTACCTTTTGCACGTTCCATACCATAATTGCGAGAGCTGCCTGGTCCAGAATTTTCCTTTACCAAATATGTGATATCTAACTGCTCATATTGAGCAATCACCTTATCACAGGGTATAGAAGATCCATCTTCTATAATCACAATTTCATAGAGAAGGTTTGTTTCTTGGCTAGCAAAACTTTCTAGTAACTCTAGAATTTCGTCGGGTCTATTATAGACAGGAACAATAAATGAATATGATAACGCCATTACAACAAATCTACACGTAATAATATGGACATACAATTAAAAAACCACTGAAGAATATACCCTCAGTGGTTGTAATGTATTGGTTGCTTTTACGCTTTCGCGAAAGCGAACTATCTTTTTTACTCTCCGTGACCTTCGGCTTTCATAAAAGATGCCATCACTTGATTACTTACACCTGTGTTACTAAATCCACCATCGTTATATAGATTTTGCATTGTTACACGCTTTGTAAGGTCTGAAAAAAGTGTGATCGTATAATCTGCACAGTCTTGAGCTGTTGCATTTCCTAACGGGCTCATTTTATCGGCATATGCCAAGAAGCCATCAAAGCCTTTTACTCCTTGTCCAGCTGTTGTAGGTGTAGGTGATTGTGAGATAGTATTTACTCGCACATTCTTTTCTGTTCCAAAGAAATAACCAAAACTACGAGCAATACTCTCTAGCAATGCTTTGTTATCTGCCATATCATTATAATCTGGAAAAACACGTTGCGCTGCCATATATGTTAGTGCTACGATACTTCCCCACTCATTCATTGCATCTTTTTGATATAATGTTTGCATCACTTTATGAAAAGAGGTTGCAGAGACATCTGTTCCCTTTTGAGTCCAATCATACTTTTGATCTGTATATGGACGACCTTTACGCACATTTATAGACATCCCAATAGAATGTAAAACAAAATCTAATTTACCACCTAAAATCTCTTGCGACTTCTCTACTAGGTTTTCAAGATCTTCTAGTGAAGTAGCATCTGCTGGAATTATCTGTGAACCCGTTTTTTCTGCTAGTTCATTAATCTTCCCCATACGCATTGCGATAGGTGCATTTGTAAGTACAAAGGTCCCTCCTTCTTCGTGAACGCGCTCTGCTGTTTTCCAAGCAATAGAATTTGGGTCTAGTGCTCCAAAAATAATTCCGCGTTTTCCTTTTAATAAATTATAACTCATACTATGGTTATTGGTTATATAAACGTTTCTTAGTTGTTATGTTATTAGAGGCGATAATAGATACTTTAATAACAGGTGTAAATATCGTTTTTTCTATTGAAACCCCTATTTATTTTAAGAGGTTTTTTGCGTGCTCAATCGCCGCACTACTTTGCTGGCTTCCTCCTAGCATTCCTGCAATTTCTGTTATACGTTCTTCTGTATCTAATACTTTAATAAAAGTCTGGGTTTTTTCGCTTGTATCTTTCTTATAAACTTTGAAGTGACTTGATCCTTGGCCTGCAATTTGAGGAAGGTGTGTAATGCTTATGAGCTGCATAGAATTACCCATTTCTTTTAAAATGCCTCCCATTTTTACTGCAATATCACCACTCACACCTGTATCTATCTCATCAAAAATAAGTGTAGGTAATTGTTTATGATTACTCAATACAGATTTTAGCGCAAGCATCACTCTTGAAAGCTCTCCTCCAGAAGCTCCTTTTCCTAATTCTTTAGGGCTACTGCCTTTATTTGCAGAAAAAAGAAAAGAAAGATGATCATTTCCATTACTGTCTAATTCATCACTATTTTGAAGTTGTATTGTAAATTGAGCATTAGGCATTCCTAAAGCTATAAGCAATTTTTCGACTTGTGATTTTAATGAAGGTATCGCCTTACTTCTTTTATTATGAAGTTGTTGAGCGGCTTTCATTGCTCTTACCTCTAGATCCCGGATGCTAGCCTCTAATGACGCAATCTGAGCATCTGCTCCCTGAACCTCTTGCAACTGTATATCTAAAGCATCTCTTACTTCAATTAATTGATCTTCACTATCTACCTGATGTTTTTTCATCAAGCTATATAATACTTGTAGTCTATTAGTATGCCTTTCTAGTTTGAGAGGATCTGTATCTATATTGCTTGACACTTCTGATAGTGTATCAGAAACATCTTCTAGTTCTAGTACTAAACTATGTAATCTATTATATAACTCTTCATATTGAGACCCAAACTGACTTAATTTAGACAATGATGATCTTGCTTCTATAAGTTGATCTAGTGCACCTGCATCTTCTAAAGAAATTTTCTGTACAGCATTAGCAAGTTGTTGCATAATCTCATCTGCATTGCTTAGAGTATCTAACTCTTCTTCTAGCTGTTGAAACTCTCCTTTTGTAAGTTTTGCTTCTTCTAACTCAGTAAACAAAAATGATTGATAGTCAAACTCTAATTGTGCTTGCTGTTGTTTTTCTAATCGCTTTTTAAGATCTACTTGCGCTTGTTTCCAAGCATAAAAGATAGATCTATACTCCTCTAGTTCTTGTAAGTTGTTTGAAAATGTATCTAACATTTCAAATTGAAAGTCATTCTGCACTACTTCTAGTGTCTTATTCTGACTATGGATATCTACTAATCTATTCCCTAAAATAGCAAGTTGTGATAATGTTACAGGTGTATCATTTATAAAGGCTCGACTTTTACCAGATGGTAAAAGTTCTCTACGAACAATGGTATTTGCCTCAAAATCTAGATCATTTTCTTTAAAAAAAGATTGAAGATAATAGCCTTCTATATCAAAAACTCCCTCTACTATACATTTTTCTGATGCAACTCCAGCACTACTACTATCTGCTCTTTTACCTGTGATAAGACCAAGAGCTCCTAGTAATATAGATTTACCTGCTCCGGTCTCTCCTGTTATCACTGTAAATCCTTTTTTAAAAGATAATTGCACTGCATCTATGAGTGCATAATTTTTTATGGAAAGGGAAGTAAGCAAGCTGAATATGTTTTAAATTAATATCAAAAATAAGGCTTAACGAAGTAGTATCAAACCTAAAAAGTTCCTTAAATAAAAGGAACTTTTTTGATGTGATTGGTTTAATATTTTATTAAAACTTAATGTTTTTCCAAAACGTAGATTTTGTAGGTGCTATAGTATTTAATATATCTAAAAGATCTGATATATTAACTTGAGGACCTCCTGAGAACATATCGGCAATCTCTTGCGCCTTAGCATCAAAAAAAACACGTGTTAAAAAGTTATTTGGCCTGTTTTTATACATTGTTTCTAATTGCGCTATTGTAGTGGCTATCTTTTGTTTACTTCTTTTTTTATCTGCCACCATTGTGTCTAAACCTGTGCGATGATAACTATACATCACTGCATTAAACTCTCTAAAGTTAGCAGATAACAGATCTTCATTAAGGCGATATCTAGATTGATTACCATCTTGAGGACTCCACCCAACTCCTCCATTAGGCTGAGCAGTTGTTACAATTTGCTGTGCTTTTTCAAAAAAAGAATCTCCATCTCCTAATTTAAATGTACTTGCATCTAAACCTATAATAGTATATACATAATAGGCCATAACAGAAACTAAATTAGAATCTGATGAATTAGGGTCAAAGATGAGTGGTTGAAACTCTGTATATGTAAAATTAAACTGCTGATCGTTAAAATTAAGTATAGGAGTATAATAATTTGTACCATAAACAGGACGAGAAGATCCTACCTGAACACTTGCATTAAAATTGTTCCCTTCAACTTGAGATACAATAATATTGAAAGAACATTCTATTTTCTCTTGTGTTTTAAATGTACGATCTGTCCACTTTGTATTATTAATAAATTCTGTAAGAGATCTTTCTAATGTTTTAAAAACTTGTAAGTCTGCCTTTCCTGTTTGTTCTGCATTAATAATGACTACTGCATTAAGCTCTTGCGCAGTAGTTGTTATAGTACATAAAAACAATATTAATATTGTATAGAATCTCATAAAATTTTTGTTGCGATTTTATCAAAAATATCTACAGCTACTTCTGTCTTCGTTTTTAGCTCATAAGGAGTTACTGTACCATCTTTATCTATAAACGTAATTTTATTGGTTTTGGTCTTAAAACCTGCCCCTTTATCTTTTAAGGAATTTAAAACAATTCCATCAAGGTTTTTCTTTTTAAGTTTTTTAATGGCATTTTCTACTTCATTTTCTGTCTCTAGAGCAAAACCTAAAAGGTATTGTTCTTTTTTTATATTGCCAAGTGAAGCAAGAATATCTTTTGTTTTTACTAGCTCGATACTCATTGTAGCGTCATTCTTTTTTATTTTTTCTGGAGCTGCATTAACAGGTTTATAATCTGCTACAGCTGCCGCTGCAATAGCAACATCGCATTGCTCAAAAACAGAATGAGCAGCATCATACATTTCTTGACCAGATACTACATTATGAACCGTTATAAGGCTATGGGTTACCTTTATATTACTAGGCCCTAAAATAAGATCTACTTCTGCACCTAAGCTAGCAGCTCTATATGCAAGCTCACATCCCATTTTACCACTACTATGATTGCCTATAAATCTTACAGGATCTATTGCTTCATATGTTGGACCAGCAGTAATGAGTATTTTCTTTCCTTTTAAGGGAAGTTTTGACAGTATATCTTCCTGTATAAAATGCACAATATCTTCTGGCTCTGCCATACGCCCTTTACCAACAAGTCCTGATGCTAATTCTCCACTAGTCGCTGGTATCATTACATTACCAAAAGATTGAAGTTTTTCAAACGACTCCTCAGATGATGGATGCTTGTACATATCTAAGTCCATTGCTGGCGCAAAATATACAGGACATTTTGCACTTAAATATGTTGCAAGCAACAAATTATCACTTGTTCCATTTGCCATTTTAGACAACGTATTTGCTGTTGCTGGAGCTACAATCATAAGATCTGCCCACAAACCCAACTCTACGTGATTTGTCCACATAGCATTATCATCATCTTCTAAGGTAAATGATGAGTGTACTTCGTTTCGCGAAAGCGTACTTAATGTTAATGGTGTTACAAACTCTTTTGAGGCCTCTGTCATTACTACGCGTACCGAAGCGCCAGCCTTTATGAGTGCTCTCACAAGACTGGCGCTTTTATATGCAGCAATGCCAGCGGTTACTCCTAACAGGACTTTCTTACCGCTTAATATTGACATCTACTAGGCCTTTGTATCTTCTGTAATTGTAGTATCTCTATGGTAAATGCGATCTTCTAACCACTCTTGCACTGCAAGTGCGTGAGCTTTAGGAAGACGCTCATAAAATTTTGAAACTTCGATTTGCTCTTTGTTTTCAAAAATTTCTTCAAGACTATCATTAAAAGTTGCAAACTCGTCCAACTTTTCTGAAAGCTCCTTTTTGATCTCAGTGTTAATTTGAGAAGCACGTTTTGCGATAATAGATATTGCCTCATAGATATTATCTGTAGGCGCATCTACTAGATTTTTATCTATTGTTGTAGTACTTAAAGGTGCATCGATATCCCTAATATTCATAATATTAATCTTTAATTATATTTTTTAAATAGATGATGATTCTTCTAGAAGAAGATTGATTTCTTCTAATTGTTTTTCGGCGTCTTCTGTATATTTACCTTGAGGGAAATATTTTACTAAGGCGCCATATGCTTCCTTAGCAGCTTCTAAACGTTCCTTCTTTTTTCTTTCTATACTACCTACGGCTAGTTGATATGCAGAATCAAACTTCCAATACAAAGCATCTTCTCTATATTTTGATCCAGGGTAATCTTGTAAAAAATTATCAAATGCTTTGATAGCATTAGGAAAAGTACCCCTACTTTCTCCTATTTTATTATATCCTTTTGCAATTTCGTATGCCTTGCGTTCTATTTTATTTCTAAGCACTGTTGCCATCTCATTAACTTCTGGAACACGCTCAGAGTCTGGATAACTATTAATAAACTCTTGAAGCTTTTCTGTAGCAAGATAAGTATCTCCTTGATCTAAATTGAATCTAGGTGATCTCTCAAAATAACTTTTTGCACTTTTAAAAGCCGCTTCTTCTCTTTTGGTGCTATTTGGAAAAGAAGACACAAAACGCTCAAACTGATATCCAGAAAGATAGTAATCTCCCATTTTATAATAGGTGTCTGCATTTAAGAAAGTAACACGCTCTGCTTGAGGCCTTCCTCTATACAGCGGCGTAATTTGTTCCCAAAGTTTTGACGCTTTCTTGTATTTACCTATTTCATACAGAGAATCTGCAAATGTATATTTCTTAGCTATATCATCTTCTTTAAGTACATCTTGATAAGCAGAGCAAGAACTTAAAACTATTACAACAACTAGGAGAGAAAATATATTCTTCATAAGGATCTAAAACAGCAAGCAAAATTACATAAATTACTTCATATAACATAACCTTATTAAAAGGTGCTTATAATTTGATTAATAATCCTTTGATATATTTATTGAGAATAGGTTTAAGACTCGTTAAAATCTTTTGCTTCAGAAGCGATTTTTTCTTGTAATTCTTGAGAAGCTTTTACAAGTGGCAATCTCACATATGGTTTACAAATACCTAGATGCGAGAGCAATGCTTTTATTCCTGCAGGATTACCTTCTTCAAAAATAAAATCAATAATATCTAATGTTTTATAATGTGATGTATATGTCTTTATATTATTACCTACTAAAGCATTTTGAATGACATTACCATATTGCACAGGTAATGCTTGTCCTATTACAGAAATAACACCATCACCACCAGCAGAAACTAATGATGGAGCAAGGGTATCATCTCCAGAAAGCACTACAAAATTATCTGGAACATCTCTTAATAATTTTAATATCTGAGACATATCTCCTACAGCTTCTTTGATAGCAACTATATTTTTAAAATCGTGAGCTAATCTTGCCACAGTTTTTGGTAATATGTTACTACTAGTTCTCCCAGGGACATTATATAATATAACAGGTAATGGACTTACTTTTGCAATAGCTGCAAAGTGTTGATAAATTCCCTCTTGTGTAGGTTTATTATATGCTGGCGAAACTGATAAAATAGCACTTATACCTGTAAAATCTAGAGACTGTAAATCTTTTAAAACTGACATTGTATTGTTTCCTCCTACACCAAGAACTACGGGAACTCTACTATTTGCAATTTTCAAGATACAAGCAAGCACCGCTTTTTTTTCTTCTTTAGAAAGGGTAGCACTCTCTGCTGTTGTACCCATTACAACTAGATAATTAATACCATTAGAGATATTATACTCTACTAGTTTTTCTAATCCATTATAATCAATAGATAGATCTTCATTAAATGGTGTTACCAATGCTACTCCTATACCTCTTAATAACTTCATTAATCAATAATTTTTAAAATTTTCAAATATTTTTGGAGTTCTTGAACAAAAAGTTTTCCTTGTCCTTTTGTTGATAAAATGGTTAAATCATTCAACACATCTCCTTCTTCTAAGATACCTACTTTAAAAATCGCATTAGAACTTGCTGTTACATATTCTAGTGCTAGATTATGCTCTGAATAATAACTTATTAAAATATCAAACCGCTTTTGCGAAAAAATTTTAAGTCCCTTGCTCTTAAAAACTCCATTCCACCCTATTTGTTTACCTGAAAAAAGCACATCACTTTCTTTATCTTCTCTTTTAACTGCACTTTTATATGTAAGTATATCTACCTCTAGATTTTTAACACCTAATATAGTGCGTAATCGCTTAAGTGACTCTTGATCAAAAGGTTTAGAATCTTCTTGTAAAATTCCAATAGTTTGAGGCACACTATGAGAAGGTGTATATACCCTACCCATAATGATTTTATCTATTTTTCTTAATATAGACTTTGCCTTTAGACTATTTAAAAACATTAACTTTACTTTGCGCAAATGTAGCTAAATATACTACTAGATAGAACCCTATTATGAAGAGTATCTCACTTTTAACGATCATATACTGTATTGTTATATATACAACAATCATCTCTTGTAGCGATAAAAAGAGCTACACTCCAGAACGCATAAAAAGCGACAATATCTCAATAGACACGTATCTTACAGAAGATCTAACTATTACAGCTTTTATAAAACCATACAAGGAAGCAATACAATCTGAAATGGATAGCATCCTAGCCTATGTTCCTGCATCACACAGTAAAAAAGATAGTAAATACAATACTGCTATAGGTAATATGATGTCTGATGCTGTTTTTGAGATGACAAACCCTATTTACAAACAAAAAACAGGACATTCTCTTGATGCTGTACTTCTTAATTATGGAGGTATACGATCTTCCCTTAACAAAGGAAATATAACCACAAGAACAGCATACGAAATAATGCCTTTTGAAAACGAAATTGTAGTCCTAGAAATGACTGCAAGTCAAGTAAACAAAATGTTTGAATACTTACAAAATGGGACAGCTCATCCTTTTACAGGCATCACTATACAACTAGATAAGGCTGGAACCATATCGAAATCTCAAATACAAGGCAAAGATATTGACACTACAAAAACATACTTTATTGCCACCAGCGACTACCTTAAAAATGGAGGTGATAATATGAACTTCTTTTCAGATTCAAAAAGTGAATTATTCTTAAACTACAAAATACGTAATGTGCTTATTGATTATTTCAAAAAGCACGACACCATTGCACCCATAGTAGATAACCGTTTTACAAGAGAAGCAAAATAATGATACGTAGAAAATTCATAAAACAAACCGCAGCAGCTGCAAGTCTTGTTACAGTAGGAGGATTAACTAGTAGTGCTTTTTCTTTAAACTCAAAAAAACAAATTACCATACTTCATACGAATGATGTTCATAGTCACGTAGAACCATTTCCTTCTACAGATCCTAAATATGCAAATTTAGGTGGCGCTGCTCGTCGTATGGATATCATAAAAAAAATACGTCAAGAACAACCCAATGTACTACTACTAGATGCTGGAGATATGTTTCAGGGAACACCTTATTTTAATTTTTATGGTGGCGAACTAGAATTTAAATTAATGTCTATGATGAGGTATGACTCTGCCACTATAGGTAATCACGACTTTGACAATGGTATTGGAGGGCTTGCTGCACAAGTACCTAACGCTTCTTTTTCACTACTCTCTGCAAATTATGATTTTAAAAACACCATTATGGACGGGCTTGTAAAGCCATATCAAGTATTTGTAAAAGATGGTGTGCGCATTGGTGTCTTTGGAATAGGTATTAAACTAGAAGGACTTGTTAATAAGACAATGTATAAAGAAACTACATATCTAGACCCTATAGAAATCACAACCGATACTGTAAAACAATTGAGAGAAACCGAAGAATGTGATCTTGTGATATGTTTATCTCATTTAGGATATCAATACAAAAATCCAGATCGTATTTGTGACACACAACTCGCTCAAAAAACAACAGGAATTGACCTTATTATAGGCGGCCACACGCATACTTTTTTAGAAAAACCGACTATTGCTCAAAACAAAGACGGCAAGTTTGTCCTTATAAATCAAGTAGGTTGGGGTGGTATTAATCTAGGACGTGTAGATTTTTACTTAGACGAGTCAAAAAATGTAACCTCATCTAGTCTTGTTTTAGATATTTAAGTGCTGACAAGTGATAATAGGTAGTACGCTTTCGCGAAAGCGGATACACTTTTTTATTATTCATTAGCTATCATTTCTAAAAATTTGGTTTCAGAAAGGAGAGTGACTTCAAATTTTTTTGCTTTTTCAAGTTTACTAGGCCCCATTTTATCTCCTGCAATTAAAAACGATGTCTTACTGGATATTGAACTTGATACTTTACCTCCATTATCCTCTATGAGCTTTTTAAGATCATTGCGAGACATCCCAAAAACCCCAGAGACAACAAACGTTTTCCCTTGCAATGTATCAGATTGATTTGCTAATTTTTCGGCAGAAATCTCTAGTTGTACTCCATAAGATTTAAGACGCTCTATAAGTAATAAATGTTGCTCTTGTGCAAAAAATGCGACTACACTCTCTGCTATTTTTTCTCCTATCTCATCTACGGCAACAAGCTCTTCTTGTGTCGCAGCAATAATGGCATCTATATTTTTGTAGTGCTTTGCAAGTTTTTTTGCTACCGTCTCTCCTACATATCGTATCCCTAGACCAAAAAGCACTTTTTCAAATGTAATTTGGGTAGAAGCCTGAACACCATTTACCAGGTTTTCTGCACTTTTTTGAGCCATTCGCTCTAGTGGTAATAATTGTGAAACTGTGAGATCATATAAATCTGCATAATTTGTAATCAAACCCTCTTTTACTAATAGTGCAACTGTTTCTCCTCCTAATCCATCAATATCTAATGCTTTACGCGAAATGTAATGTTGAATTCTTCCCACAATTTGTGGTGGACATCCCATATCGTTTGGGCAATAATGTTTTGCATCGCCTTCTTTACGTACGAGTTCTGTTGCACATTCTGGACATTCTGAAATATATTTGGTAAGAACTGAATCTATTGGTCTTTTGGTGAGATCTACTGCGATAATTTTTGGAATAATCTCTCCTCCTTTTTCTACAAAGACCTCATCTCCTTCTCGTATATCTAGCTTTTCAATTTGATCTGCATTATGAAGGCTTGCCCTCTTTACTGTGGTTCCCGCAAGTTCTATAGGTTCTAAATTTGCAACTGGTGTTATCGCTCCCGTGCGACCTACTTGGTATGTGATTTCGCGCAAGCGAGTAGAAACTTGCTCTGCTTTAAACTTGTATGCCATTGCCCAGCGTGGCGCTTTAGCTGTATACCCTAACTCTTCTTGTTGTTGTAACCCATTTACTTTTACAACCACACCATCTGTTTCATAGGGTAAATCGTGACGCGCCACGTCCCAATAATTTATAAACTCTAAAACCTCATCTATATTTTTTGCAAGCTTTGCAGCTTCTGGAACTCTAAAACCCCAATCACGTGCTTTTTGCAAACTTTCTATTTGAGTTTCAATGTCTAGATTATTTCCTGTAATAGTATATAACAAACATTGCAAAGGTCTTTTTGCAACCTCACTACTATCTTGTAATTTCAAGGAGCCACTTGCCGTATTTCTAGGGTTGCGATATAGTTCTAAACCTAATGCTTCGCGCTCTTCATTCATTGCATTAAAACCATCCCAAGGCAATACAATTTCTCCTCTAATATCAAATTTAGGTGGATAATCTCCTGTTAATTTAAGCGGTACAGATTTAATGGTTTTTATGTTAGTAGTCACATCATCTCCTTGTAATCCATCTCCTCTGGTTACTGCTCGCAACAACTTTCCATTCTCATAGGTAAGACTAATAGAGGCACCATCATATTTGAGTTCGCAGGTATAATTTACTTCTCCATCTACTTGCTTTTTGACACGTGTTTCCCAGTCTTCTAGATCTTCTTTTGAATAAGAATTGTCTAAAGAATACATACGATGCTCGTGAACAATAGTATTAAAATTTTTAGTCACACCGCCACCTACACGTCTTGTTGGCGAATTCTCATCATCAAACTCTGGATGCGCAGCTTCTAAAGCCTTTAATTGCTCTAATTTTTTATCAAACTCAAAATCTGAAATGGTAGGAGTATCTAGCACATAATAACTATGATTATGTGCTTGTAATTCTGTGCGTAAACTTAGGATTTGCTCTTCTGCTGTCATAGTAACAAATCTAAAAAAATAAACCTGCTAAGAAGTGTGATCTTAGTAGGTTTAATTAACCATTTACGAACAACTTTTCTGTTATAGCCTTGTATATAAAAAGCAGCGATTTTACAAATATCAAACCTTTTGGAAACAACACACTTATTTAATCTAAAAATAGTTTCAGATTACTTACAAAAGCTATGCATATAAAATCTCACAACTTTTTGACTTGACCCCTAACCTTACAAGAAAACAAAATCGAAAATAAACTTCAATCTATTCCAAAATAAAAGCTCCTTGAAATATCAAGGAGCTTTGTAGTAGCGGGAACTGGACTCGAACCAGTGACCTTCGGGTTATGAGCCCGACGAGCTGCCTACTGCTCTATCCCGCGCTATTGGACGGCAAATATACAACTGTTTTTCTTATTACCAAGACTATTGTTTTAAAAAATTTACGTAAAACTTAATATCAAATCCCTAAAATTTATTCATAACATCTATATAAGATACTACGCTTCTTGCTATTGTTTTGAGGCACACTATCTAACAAAAAAACAAATGTCAAAAATACAATCTCATTAAATAGTTTTTTCGTGTAAAAAAAAATAAAAAGTAACCCTAACATATACTATTTAATGATAAAAACGCTTTCTCGAAAGCGTAAAAATGATATTCTAAGTATTTTCAAATTGTAACTCAACTGCGCAATTTTAGAATTCTATAACCTAAAAATGCACATACAAGCATTAATACTTTTAAACTAAGCTCTAAAAAGAATATGATTTACTGCTATGCTTTTAAATTCCATCCACGCAGTATTTGATGCAAAAGCTATAGCAACTACAGTTGTAATTCTAGTAGTTGAGTTTTTAATCTTTTCAAGGACTAAGAACCAATTCAGATACTTCTGCAAATATTTAGTAGCTACTCCGTTAAATGAAGCTAAGAATTTTCGTAGTCTCATATCCATATTAGTAACTGATGTTACGCAGCAATTTGTTTAGAATTGAGATTAGGTATTGATAACTTGTCTAATTGTTTCCAAGCTGCTTTGGTTGCTGTAAGCCATATTTCACTTTTCATTGCGTAATGATTTTTATTGTTTCTGATTTTTAACCTCTCAAGTTTCATATAAGCAATCATAGAAGCTGTAAAATGGGCTTGTTGGGTTTGTATTGTCTTTGTTGGTGCCTTTGCAAAAGCAGTATTATTTTTAATAGATCGAAAA
>CALKZS010000082.1 GCA_938002835.1 uncultured Dokdonia sp.
AACTCGTAACGTGTCCTCCATCTACATCCACATACCATTTTGCAAGCAAGCGTGTCACTATTGTGATTTTCACTTTTCTACGTCTATGGGCAAAAAGGAAGAGATGATTAATGCGATTATCAAAGAACTAGAAATGCGTAAAGCCGAGTTTGAGAATGAGACTGTGGCAACTATTTATTTTGGAGGCGGAACACCATCGGTATTAACTACAGATGAAATTGATGAGATAATCAATGCTTGTTACACACATTATACAATAGAAAAAGACCCAGAAATTACCTTAGAAGCAAATCCAGATGATCTTTCTATTGCAAAAATTGAAGAACTCGCAAACTCTAAGATTAATAGGTTGAGTATAGGAGTACAATCATTTTTTAATCAAGATCTCAAACTAATGAATCGTGCTCATAATGCAAAAGAGGCGGTAGAGAGTCTCACGCTTTCGCGAAAGCGTTTTCCAAACAGTTCCTTAGATCTCATTTATGGTATTCCAGAGATGAGCAATGCGCGGTGGGAAGAAAATATAGACAAGGCACTGGCATTAAACACACCACATATATCTGCATATGCACTTACGGTAGAGCCTAAAACGGCATTAGAAAATTTTATAAAAAAAGGAATCGTTCCGCCAGTAAATGACGAAGTAGCGCAAGAGCATCACAAAATATTAGTGCAAAAAATGGAAGCGGCAGGATATGAGAATTATGAGTTTTCAAACTTTGCAAAACCAGGATACTATTCTAAAAATAACACGGCATACTGGCAAGGAAAAATATATATAGGCATAGGACCATCTGCACATAGTTATGATGGTAAACGTCGCGCTTGGAATGTTTCAAATAATCCTAAATATATAAAAGCAATTACCTCTGGTGAGTTGCCACAAGAGATAGAAACGTTATCACAAACAGATCAATATAACGAGTATGTGATGACCCGTTTGCGCACGCAATATGGAGTTTCATTACAAGAAATAGGAACTAGTTTTGGGTTGAAGTTTAAAGATTATTTTATCAAACATTCTCAAAAACATATTGAAGAGCACTTATTGTTTGTAAAAGATGATCGCGTGTATGTGACAAAAAAAGGGAAGTTTTTAAGTGATGGTATCGCCAGTGATTTATTTATCTTGAATTTGAAGTAAGTTTAATAAAAATAGGTGTCTATATAAAGAATGTGATATTTTGAGTTTACTTATATTTATACTTTATCATACCTATAGCCAGTGCTTGCAAAAATCACTCATAACAAAGAGACTTTTATAGTAAATCTTTTAAAACCCATCGATATTTCGGTGCCTATTACTAGTAAAAGCAATCCTCAGGCTTGGTATCTTGATACACCTAAATTTACCACGGTAAAAAATGGAGATTGGGTAGGAAGTGTTAAAGATGGCGGTGATGTAAATTTTAGAACCATTACTTTTAATCCGCATTCTCACGGGACACATACAGAAACCGTAGGTCACATTACATCGCAAATACATAGCATTAATGAGCATTTAAAAACTTTCTTTTTTATTGCAGAACTTGTGACAGTAACCCCAGAAGCTTTAGATACAGCAGACAATGATTTTGTGATTAAAGCAAGTCAGTTTAATAATGTATTAAAAGCATCTGCCGAAGCATTAATCATTCGTACAGCACCTAATTTAGAGGATAAAAAAACAAAAAATTGGTCCCATACAAACTGGCCTTATGTTGAGGAGGAAGCAGTGGTACGCTTTCGCGAAAGCGGAATAAAACACCTTCTCATAGATCTTCCTAGTGTAGATAAAGAAAAAGATGGAGGCGCTTTAAAAGCACATCACGCATTTTGGAATACAAAGGGAGCATTGAGACTAGATGCTACAATCACAGAGATGATTTATGTGCCAGATACAGTGCCAGATGGTACGTATTTATTAAACCTTCAAATAGCGTCTTTTGATAATGATGCAACACCTAGTAAACCCATTCTATATTCTATAAAAAAAATAAACGAATGAAAGAACCATATTACGCTGTAATATTTACATCAAAGCAAACAAGCCAAACTCGAGGTTATAAACAAGCAGCAGCTCTTATGGAAGAACTTGCACAGCAAATGCAAGGATATTTAGGTATAGAAAGTGCAAGAAACGAAAGTGATAAAGAAGGGGTGACAGTCTCTTACTGGAGGTCTCTAGAAGATATTGCACGATGGAAAGAGCAAGCAGAACATCAAGGAGCACAACGAATGGGAAAATCTGATTGGTATGAAAATTATACCGTGCGCATTTGTAAAGTAGAACGAGAATACCATTTTGAAGCGGCAACAAATGGAAAAACAAAAGATGTTTCTTAAAAACTCACTCACACCCTCAAAAGTTCATTTAACTCATTAAAACAAGTCATTCCCTCATTTTGTCTGTATAAATAATATGAATAATCATAGATTTGAATATTAATATAAGCCAAAATGAAGAACAACAGATTACTCGCAACAAACTTGAAGACTTTAAAACTTGAAACATTATTGGTAGTATGCGAGAGGCCTTTTGGGGCCAAAATATCATTCACAAAATAAGATAAAGTTAGGTTTCATTTACTCTAATTTTACAAGGCATCAAAGATTTTTTTAAATATCAAAATGTATAGATCATTCATTTTAATATTTCTGTTTCTACGACACAAGCGTCTCAAAAATTTTATATAATCATTTAATAATCATCTCATATCGGCTATCTTTAGCTAGATATTGAATGCAAAAAAATTCACGGTTTACAGCCTATTTGTATTTATAGACTAACTGTAATTTTACTACCAAACACAATCGTCATATTATGCTCAAAAAGACAGGCTCCTTCAAGCTATATCATCTAGCAACAACCCTATTGCTTTTATTATTAGTAGTAGTTTCTTGTAAAGACAAACCATCTGAAACAGATAACCTTTTTAAATTTAAAGATTACATATCTTATCATACAGAAGGGTTGCAGTCTATTACTAGTCCTATTCACGTTACGGTAGCAAACTCATTAACTCAGTTTGAGTTAGATCAAGAAATTCCAAACGATTACTTTAAAATATCACCTAATGTAGAAGGAACGCTTTCTATAAGAAATCAGCGATTATTAGAGTTTAGACCAACTAACTATTTAGAGCCAAATACTACTTATGAGGTTACAGTTTTATTAGATAAAATCTATGATGATCTTCCTGATGGGATGGAAAAATTTAATTTTAGTTTTAAAACTATTAAGGCAGATTTTAAGGTAGATCTACGTGCTATACAATCATACAGTAGGGAGTATAATTACTTAGAAGGACAGATTGAAGGAAGTGATGCTATTGCTTTAGAAAAAGCAGAGAAACTTATAGAAGCTTTTCAAGATAGTAAAAGCTTAAAAATTAAATGGCTTAATAAAGATTTGTATTCTAAATTTCACCCATTTAGAATTGATAGTATAAAAAGATTTGAAGGAGATAAGACTATTTTAATTAAATGGGATGGAGATGCTATAGGAGCCGAAGATACCAAAGGGTCAAATACAGTATTGATACCTGGGCGTAATAATTTTTCGATTATAAATGTAGATCAAACACTTGGAGAAAATGCATCATTAAATATTAACTTTTCAGATCCTTTAGAAAGCAAGCAAAATTTTGCTGGATTAGTGACAGTACAAAGAGGAGGGGATTTACGTTTTGAAGTAGATGGAAATGTACTGCACGTATATCCTGGCAATAAAATAGTAGGAAACTCTAAAATAGAAGTTTTTCAGGGAATAAAAAATGTCTACGGGTATAAACTCAAGAATCCTTTTTCTGAGGTCATTTCTTTTGAGCAACTCAAACCAGCATTAAAACAAGTTACTAATGGAGTGATTTTACCTAATTCTGGAAGTACACCATTTTATTTTGAAGCTGTAAACTTAAGTCACGTAGATGTGCGCGTTATCAAAATATATGAAAATAATGTACTAGAGTATTTACAAGATGGAGATCTTAATGATAAAGGAACGCACAATTTAAAAAGAGTAGGGCGTCGTATCGCAAAAAAGACTATTGAAATTGCTTCAAAAGAAGATATAGATAGGGGGCTCTGGAAAGTACACGGTGTAGATATGTCTACTATTTTTAAGGCAGATCCTGGAGCATTATATCGAGTTGAGGTGAGTTTTAAACCAGAGTATGCATTATATGAATGTGAAGAAACGTCTTCAAATGTAGAAGAAGATACTTATGATGATTATTACTATTATGAAGATGATTACTATGAGGATTCATACTCAGAAACACAAGCAGAAAATGAAGACGAGCGTGAAGAGCAGTATTGGGATAACCGTATCTATAGATGGCGTAATAGAGTATATAACTGGGAAGAAGAAGATAACCCTTGTCATAAAGCATTTTATACCGAAGATCGTTTCTTAAACGCTAATATCTTAGGGTCAGATCTTGGGATTATTGTAAAGAAAGGAAAAGACAATAGTTTTGTATTTGCAGCTTCAGATATTATAAGTACAGCTCCAGAAGCAAATACAGAAATAAAACTTTATAACTATCAAAAACAAGTTATTGCATCTGCAACTACAGATGCGACAGGAATTGTAAAAATGAGTCCAAAAGGACACCCAGTGTATGCGGTAGCAAAAAAAGAGAATAACTATGCATATATGAAACTTGCAGATGGATACAGTTTATCTATGAGTAAGTTTGATATTTCTGGACGTCATTTAGAAAAAGGTCTTAAAGGATTTACATATCTAGAAAGAGGAGTACATCGTCCGGGAGATGATATTTACCTCACATTTGTGTTAGATGATAGCGCAAATCCATTACCTAAAGATCATCCTGTAAAGCTTGAAGTAACAGATGCACGTGGTAAGTTAGTCTATAGAAAAGTACTCACTGAAGGAAGCAAAGATCCTAAGAGTAATGAAGTAAAAGCACTTAATAATTTTTATTCATATACTATTCCTACAGAACCTACATCACCTACCGGAAATTGGGGAGCAACAGTATCTGTAGGAGGTGCTACATTCTATGAATCATTAAAAGTAGAGACCATAAAACCTAACCGCCTTAAAGTAGCGTTAGAGTTTGATGACGAAATCTTAAAAGGAAATGAAAGTCTCACAGGTAAAGCTACTGTAAAGTGGTTACACGGAGCTCCTGCTCGTAATCTTAGAATTAATAGTGATGCAACGATCACAAGTTCACGCACTAGTTTTAAGAAATTTCCAAATTATAATTTTGATGATCCCACAAGATATTTTAGTCCTGTAGAGATTAATGTTCTAGATACAGAGCTTAACGAAGAAGGGATGACAGATATAGATTCTGAATTAGAATTAAGTGATAGGGCTCCTGGAATGTTAAGAGCTACATTCTTAACAAAAGCATATGAAGGAGGAGGAGATTTTTCTCTAGATGTGGTAAGTAAACAGATAGCACCTTTTGATCACTTTGTAGGACTTAGATCTCCAGAAAGTAGAGCATATGGTAGTTACTATACAGATGAGAATACCACGTTTGATATTGCGACTACAGATACACAAGGTAATGCTGCTGGGAATAGAAAACTAGAAGTAAAAGTATTTAAAATGTCTTGGCGATGGTGGTGGAATCGTAGTAGCGATCATTACTCAAGTTATGAGACAGGAACAGTGCATACACCTGTAAATGAATTTGATGTAACTACAAATGGCAGTGGTAAAGCAAATGTTACTGTAAATATTCCAGAAGAAGAAAGTGGTCGTTATTTAATTAGAGTCGAAGATCCAGAAAGTGGTCACGCAACAGGGCGTATCGCATATTTTTATCGTAACTGGAGTGGTTTACAGAGAGATTCAGAAAGTGCAAAAATGCTTGTCTTTACAGCAGATAAAGAGAAGTACGAAGTGGGAGATAAAGCAGTTGTAAAGTTCCCATCTTCTGCAGCAGGAAGAGCATTAGTGAGTATAGAAAATGGCACACGAGTGATAGATAGTTATTGGGTAGATGCTCAAAAAGGGGAGACTTCTTTTAATATTCCTATTACTCCTGAAATGGCACCTAATGTGTTTATTAATATCTCACTATTACAACCTCACGAGCAATCTAAAAATGATTTACCTATACGTTTGTATGGTGTCGTTCCTATCTTGGTAGAAGATAAAAGCACAGTGCTAGAACCACAAATCTCAATGCCAGAGGTGTTAAAGCCAGAAGAAAGTTATACTGTAAAAGTAAGTGAGAAAAATAGTAAGGCAATGACCTATACGATTGCTGTAGTAGATGATGGTTTATTAGATCTCACTCGTTTTAAAACACCTAGAATACACAATTACTTTTATAGTCCTGAAGCATTAGGTGTAAAAACTTTTGATATGTATGATGATGTTATTGGAGCTTTTTCTGGAAGCGTAGATAATATTTATGCGATAGGAGGAGGTGATGCTGCTGGCGCTGCAAAAAATAGAAAAGCAGAACGATTTAAGCCTGTAGTTACCTATTTAGGGCCTTTCGCTTTAAGCAAAAATGAAACCAAAACGCATACATTAGAAATGCCTAATTATGTAGGGTCTGTAAGAACAATGGTGATTGCAGGAGATGCAACAAAGAGTGCATATGGTAAGGCAGATAAAACAACACCTGTTAGAAAACCATTAATGGTATTAGGATCGCTTCCGCGAAAACTTTCTCCTGGAGAACACGTGACATTACCAGTGACAGTGTTTGCTATGGAAAAGCATATAAAGAAAGCAAAAATCACCGTAAAAACATCAGAAGCATTTAAGGCAACAGATGGGCAATCCAAAACTGTAAACTTTACACGAATAGGAGAAAAAATAGTTCCTTTTGAGTTTGATATGCAACCTGCTACTGGAATTCAAAAAGTACAAATCATTGTAGAAGGTCACGGAGAGCGTGCAACTTATGATGTAGAAATAGATGTAGAAAACCCTAACCCAATCACTCAAAAAGTGACAGATTATCAGCTTGCTGCTTCAGATAATTTAGAGATTTCTTATGACACATTTGGTGTGTCAGGTTCTAACGAAAGCGCATTAGAATTTTCTACACTACCTCCTATGGATTTTACAAAGCGTATGGAATATCTTATTCGTTATCCACACGGTTGTGTAGAGCAAACCACATCTAGTGTATTCCCACAATTATTCTTAAGTGATGTATTTGACTTAACATATAATCAAAAACAAGAAGCTCAAGAAAACATTAAAAATGGAATTACTCGTTTAGGAAGGTTCCAAAATGCAGATGGTGGTTTAGGATACTGGCAAGGGGAAACTAAAGCAGATGCTTGGGGAACAACCTATGCGGGTCACTTTATGATAGAAGCTCAAAAAAGAGGTTATGCGTTACCTCTCACATTTATGAGCAACTGGTTACGTTTCCAGAAAAAAGCAGCTAGAGAATGGAGATCTGGACAATATCGATACAACTCAAGCTTGGTTCAAGCATATAGATTATATACACTAGCTTTAGCAGAGCAACCAGATCTTGCAGCGATGAACCGCTTGCGCGAAAATGCAGACCTTTCTAATGATGCAAAATGGAGACTAGCAGCAGCATATGCACTCGCAGGACAAGAAAAAATTGCACGCACGATCGCCAGCAGTGCAAACATAGATTTTAAACCTAATAATTATAATTACCATTCATACGGTTCTGTATTTAGAAACAGAGCAATGGCATTAGAAACAATGGTTGTGTTAAAAGATAGTAAGCAAAAAGAGCTAGCAATTTCTATGGCAAAAGATCTGTCATCTAGTAAATGGTATAGTACACAGGAGACGAGTTATGCATTGTTAGCAATGGCAAAAATGGTACAGAAAAATGGAGGTAAAGCGATGAAACTCTCATATATAAAAGATGGAAAATCTGAAACCTTAGAAACAGGTCAAGCTATTGCACTACGTGAGTTAACAACTCAAGGAGGAAGCAATAAAGTGGTTCTTAAAAATGAAAAAGGAAATGTCGTTTTTGTAAGACTTATTCAGAGAGGTAAATTACCATTAGGTCAAGAACTTGCCGAAAATAAAAATTTCTCAGTTACCACAACCTTTATTGATGGATTTGATAATGAAATTGATATTACAGAGCTAAGACAGGGAGAAGAGTTTACTGCAAAAATTAGAGTGAGTAATAACAGTAGTGATTTTATAGATAATGTGGCGCTTACTCAAATTTTCCCTAGTGGATGGGAGATTGTAAACACTCGCTTTACAGAAGCTGGAGGGAGCACAGGAGGAAATGCACGATATACAGATATTAGAGACGATCGTGTAAACTTCTACTTTGATATGAATAAAGAAACTACCAAGACATTTAGTGTGCGTATAAATGCAAGTTATTTAGGAGATTATTATTTACCAGGAACTCAAGTAGAGGCAATGTATGATGCAAATTATTATGCAAGAGGAAAAGGAAACTGGGTAAAGATTAAGCAATAAATAATAGGTTTAATAAGAGAATAATTGATTTATTTTGAATAGAAAAAAAGCAATCCAATATCTCAAAAAGCATAAAATCAAAATTATAATTTTGACACTGGTTTTTGGGTATTGGTTGTTTTGTTTACCCAAACCTTTATTTAAGGATCCTCACGCTACGGTGGTAGAAAGTGTAGAAGGTAATCTTATGGGTGCTCGTATTGCAAGTGACGGCCAGTGGAGGTTTCCAGCTTTAGATAGCATTCCCTATAAATTTGAGCGATGCATATTGCTCTACGAAGATGAGTACTTTTATAAACATCCAGGTTTTAATCCTGTTGCGATGAGTAAAGCCATCTGGGGCAACTTAACTACAGATAGACGCCGTGGTGGGAGCACACTCACACAGCAAGTAATACGTTTATCTCGTAAAGGGCAAGAACGATCTTATGTCGAAAAGGCAGTAGAGCTTATAAAAGCAACACGTCTAGAAGCTGGATATTCCAAACAAGAGATTCTTAATATGTATGCTACTTATGCACCTTTTGGAGGTAATGTAGTAGGACTTGAGACAGCCTCTTGGAGATATTATGGAGTGCCTTCATCACAATTGAGCTGGGGACAAATGGCAGCACTGGCAGTATTGCCCAATAACCCTAGTATGGTTAGACCAGGTAAAAATGAAACTAGATTCTTAAAAAAGCGCAATGCACTTCTCAAAAAACTTTTGAAATCTCAAGAAATAGATGAGATTGCATATGAGCTTGCATTACTAGAAGAATTACCTCAAAAACCATATCCTTTACCACAGCTAGCACCGCATCTAGTAGAAACTATCAGACAGCAGTCTGAAGGAAAGCGCATAAAGACTACAATACAAACATCTGTACAGCAAGATCTCAATAGGCTTTCAGTAACTCACTATAATAATTTAAAGCAAAATGAGATTTATAACCTTGCTATTCTAGTAATGGATATTAAGGAAAAAAAGGTGATAGGATATGTAGGTAATTCGCCCACAGATATAGAGCATCATAAAGATGTAGATATTGTCACAAAAAACCGAAGCACAGGAAGTACACTAAAACCTTTTTTATATACGGGAATGCTAGATGAAGGGATTATTTTGCCTAAAACTCTCGTAGCAGATATCCCAACAACGATAGGGACATATAGACCTCAGAATTTTAATAACGAATATGAAGGTGCTGTCTCTTCAGATAAAGCACTAGCAAGATCACTCAATGTGCCTGCAGTGAAAATGTTACGATCTTATGGGTTAGATAAATTTTATGGAGACCTTAAGAAAATGAAATTAGGAGGCATTAATAAGCCTTCAAGTCATTATGGACTTGCGATGATCTTAGGAGGAGCAGAGAGTAGTCTTTTTGAGCTTACAAAAACCTATGCCGGTATGGCACATACACTACATACATTTACAAATACCTCAAGTGAGTATAGTAACGATGCTTTTGAGGGATACCGCTTTCGCGAAAGCGTAACAAACCAAAAAGACAAGGAACTACAAGGAGAACCCCCTATATTTTCTGCAGGAGCCATATACAATACATTAGAGACACTACGAAAAGTAAACCGACCGACAAGTGAAGAAAACTGGCAGTTTTATGAAGATGCACAACCTATTGCTTGGAAAACAGGAACCAGTTTTGGCTTTAAAGATGCCTGGGCAGTAGGAGTAACTCCAGAGTATGCCATAGGAGTTTGGATTGGAAATGCAGATGGAGAAGGAAGACCTGGTATAACAGGAATTCAAGCAGCAGCGCCCTTATTTTTTGATGTACTGCGCAGTTTACCGTCCAACAGAAAATGGTTTGACACTCCATATGATGCACTTACTGAAGTAACGGTATGTAAAAAAAGTGGAATGAAAACGAGTGTCTATTGCCCAGAAACTGAGACATTATTAGTTCCTGTTGAAGGAGAAGAAAGTAGAGCGTGTCATTATCATAAACAAGTTTATGTGACACAAAATGAATCGTACAGAGTACATTCTGATTGTTATGAACTTGATGAGATGAAAGGAAAAACCTTTTTCTCACTTCCCACTGCAATGGAGTATTATTATGCATTAAAACATCCGGATTACAAAGAATTACCGCCATACCACCCAGATTGCAGTGCTACTGGGGAATTGCCACTCACATTTATATATCCTAAGGATAATGAAGCGGTATTATTACCCAAGGACTTTGATGAGACTGTAAATGATGTCATCTTTAAGGTAGCACATCGCACTCCAGATATTAAGTTGTTTTGGTATTTAGACAATAAATTTGTTGGAAGTACAGAAGATTTTCACGAGCTAGCCATTGTACCTGAATCTGGCACATATATATTAACTGTAGTAGACGAAGAAGGTAATTCAGTGCAGAAGAAAATAGAGATAATTAAAGCATAGGTATGGTCTCTACCTTTTATTGTGTCCTATTGCTATTCTAGAAAAAGAGGCTAAATTTTTTGTTCATACTTATCTGTAAATGAGTTTGAAAAAAAACATTTTCGCAAAAGCGTACCCAAATTTGTATTTTTGATAAAACTGAGTTATTAACTTAAACTAGACACCTACCTCTGTCAGGTGACAATTATGAAATACAACCCAATAGATAGTTCCCTTTTTGTAAAAAACCGTAAAAATTTTATGGTTCAAATGAAGCCTAATAGCCTTGCCGTTTTTAATAGTAACGATATATATCCTATAAGTGCAGATAGCACTATTCCTTTTGAACAACACAGAGATATTTTTTATCTGAGCGGTGTAGATCAAGAAGAGAGTATTCTTATGCTTTTTCCTGATTGTCCTAAAGAGCAATACCGCGAGATATTATTTCTTAAAGAAACAAATGAACATATTGCGATTTGGGAAGGTGAAAAACTTACTAAAGAAACTGCCTTTAAAACCGCTGGCATAACAACTGTTTTCTGGTTACAAGATCTTGAGAAAATATTTGGAGAACTAATGACCTATGCAGATACTGTATATGTAAATACAAATGAACATTACAGAGCTTCTGTAGAAACCGAAACTCGTGAAGATCGATTTACAAAATGGTGGAAAGCAAAATACCCAGCTCATAGCGTTGCTAAGAGTAATCCTATTTTACAACGGTTGCGTTCTGTAAAAGATCAAATAGAAATAGATCTTATGCAACACGCTTGTAATATCACAGACAAAGGATTTAGAAGAGTGCTAGATTTTGTAAAACCTGGTGTATGGGAATATGAGATAGAGGCAGAACTCATACACGAGTTTATACGTAACCGCTCTAAAGGATTTGCATATACCCCTATTATTGCTTCTGGAAACAATGCAAATGTGTTACACTATATAGAAAACAATCAGCAATGTAAAGATGGAGACTTGATATTAATGGATGTTGCTGCAGAGTATGCAAACTACGCTAGTGATCTTTCTAGAACAATACCTGTAAATGGACGATATACAGATCGTCAAAAAGCTGTATATAATGCTGTACTTCGTGTAAAAGATGAGGCTACTAAACTTCTCACTCCTGGAACACTCTGGACAGAATATCACATAGAAGTAGGTAAAATGATGACTTCAGCACTACTGGGTTTAGGCTTACTAGATAAAGTAGATGTTGCAAATGAAAATCCAGACTGGCCAGCATATAAAAAATACTTTATGCACGGTACTTCACATCATATAGGTCTTGATACTCACGATTATGGACTACTACACGAACCTATGCAAGCAAATAATGTGTTTACTGTAGAACCTGGCATTTATATACCCGATGAAGGTTTTGGAATACGTATAGAAGATGATGTTGTAATACAACAAAATGGTGATCCTTTAAATCTTATGGGACACATTCCTATTACTGTTGAAGAAATTGAAGATCTTATGAATAAGTAAATAACACGGGTGGGAGCTTTTAGCACTTAGCTATTGGCTGATATTCACATCAAAAAACTATTTTTATTACGCTTTCGCGAAAGCGTATAAAAACAAAAGCCCAATATCTTTTTACAGATATTGGGCTTTCTAACTAACTACTAAAATATAATAAAGGAAATCTATGCAGAAACTACTTGAGTAAATACGTAGTTCTGTAACAGTTCTAATGCACGTTGTTTATCTTCTGTTGCAACAAGTAATGATATGTTATTATTACTACCTCCATAAGAAATCATACGTACGTTTACATCTTTTAAAATCTGAAAAAGCTTGTGTGTATTTTGATCTGAACTAATATTATGACCCACAAGACAAATAATAGTTTGCTCTTTATCTACAGTAACTTGTGCAAATTGTGACAGCTCGTCTTCAATAGCTTGTAAATTACTAATATTATCTATCGTAAGTGATACCGCTATCTCAGAAGTAGTAATCATATCTATAGATGTTTCATAACGCTGAAAAATCTCAAACACACTACTTAAAAACCCGTGAGCTTGTAACATCCTACCAGATTTTATCTTAAGCGCTGTGATACCGTCTTTTGCAGCAATAGCCTTAATTCCTTCTCCCTGAGCACGATGTGTGATAATAGAACCCTTTGCGTCTTTATCCATTGTATTTTTAAGATGCAATGGGATATTATCTTCTCTTAAAGGCTGTACTGTCTGTGGGTGTAATATTTTTGCTCCAAAATAAGCTAGCTCTGCAGCTTCATCATAAGAAAGTTCTGGAATGGCGTGTGTCTCTGCTACAAAACGAGGGTCATTGTTATGAAAACCATCTATATCTGTCCAGATTTGAACTTCGCTTGCTTGTATTGCTGCTCCTACGATAGTTGCAGTATAATCACTCCCTCCTCGCTGTAGATTTGATATTTGCCCAGCATAATTACGACAGATAAAACCTTGCGTGATATATATATCTGCATCACCCGTATCCTCTATCACACGATTTAAGTTCTGACGTATATAATATGTATCTGGCTCATTTTCTTTATCAATGCGCATAAACTCTAATGCAGGCAATAACGCTGTAGACACTCCTTCTTGTTGTAAATAATGTGCAAATATATAAGTAGAAAGTAACTCACCTTTTGAGACAAATTCATCTGTAACAGCTTGTGTATACTCTGTAGATCTTGTTAAGTTTTCTAAACTAGAAAATATCTCGTCTACATATCCTCTTACTTTTGCTCGTATTTTATCATTAGTATATAAATTTTCAAGTACATCATCATAGTGTTTTTGTAACTCTCCTACTAGTTCATATGCAGTAGCAATCTCTCCCATTTGAGTAGCATCTGCTATTTGTACAAGAGCATTTGTAGTTCCAGACATTGCAGAGAGTACTACAATTTTAGGTGCTCGCGTGTCTATAATATCACGCACTTGCTTCATATTTTCTACAGATCCTACAGAGGTTCCTCCAAATTTTAATACTTGCATCTTCTTATTATTTGAGAACACAAATCTAGAAGAGTTTTCAATAGTGTAATAATAAATAAAGAAAAAAGACTAAATTTGAACAAAATGTTAATTATATAACAATTGAGAACAATCGCCGACTGTGTTACCGAAATTATTGGGAGTCAACCTTACATAGAAGAAGCTCTTTCCCAGAAGATTATTAATTATGCTGCACTTGCAGAAAGTTTAAATGGACGCATTTCTATAATGTTATCAAAGCCTGTAAAAAACGGTGCTATCTTGATGGCCTTGCGACGTTATGCTGCTCCTACAGAGACTAAAAAATCAATGCGTCTTAAAGAAGTACTTTCTAATCTAGGAGATATTACCGTGCGTTCTAACTTAGTAGATTTTACCTTTCTTAATTCTGGCACACTGATTCAAAACCACGCTCAGATATTGAGTACTGTTGCACAGAATCCACAAATATTTTATGCTTTTACTCGCGGTATGCACGAAAGTACACTTATTATATCTGCAAAAGAAACAGATCGCATTAAAGAACATTTTAAAGATGAGACGATCTTAGAATTTAAAGAAATGCTTTCTGCAATAAGTATTAGATTACCTGAGGGAAATGCTACAGTTGCTGGTTTATATTACCAGATATTTAAAAGTCTGGCTTGGGAAGGTATCTCTTTGCACGAAGTCATCTCTACAACAAATGAGTTTATTATTCTTGTAGAAGATCACCTAGTAGAACGTGCTTTTTCGGTTATAAAAAAGCTTAAGATATAAAGGTGTTTGTATCACGCTTTCGCGAAAGCGTAATTACATTCACTAAAATAAAAGTAACTACTGCTGGTAATAGCCAACTTAGATTAACTGTCCCTAAAGGGAGAAATTCCAAAACAGGTTTCATTGCATCTTTAAATCCTATAGCTGCCCAAAAATCTGGTGCACTAAAAAAGATAGTTACTACAACTACAATCTTAAACACAATTCTGGAAGCATATTTTTGAGGAATTGCATTAAGCAAAATAAGCACAATTGTCACTGGATAAATAAACATTAATGCTGGAATCGCCACTACAATAATAGAATGTACATCAAGTTGCCCCATCAATACTCCTAAAATAGCTCCTAAAATTGCGGTCACTTTATAAGCACTTTCAGAATTATTAAATAATCCTTTTATAAAATCTGCTGTTCCTGTAATGATTCCTACAGCGGTGGTAAAACACGCTAAGCTCACTAATACTCCTAAAACATTAGCTCCTATTGCGCCTAGAGTTTCTGTACTTAAAAATTGTAATAATGCTGTACGATCTGTATGTTCCATACCGCCGCTTTGTAATGACCCTAAAAAGATCAAACCACCATAAATAACTAATAACCCCAACCCCGCAATGATACCTGCGTTAGTGATAATGGTTTTATTTTCTTCAATAGATCTATTTTTAAATCTTAAGGATATCACAATCACACCTCCAACAACGACGCCTCCTATAGCATCAAAGGTTTGATACCCTTCTAAAATTCCACTTGTAAATGTGCTATCAAAAATAGAAACCCTTAGAGTTTGATAATCTCCCATAACTCCTATCCCTATAATCAATAGTAGAATAAGTATAATAGCTGGGGTGAGGTATTTTCCAATCAGATCCATTATTTTAGATCTGTTTAACGCAAATACTAAAACTAGTATAAAATAGATACTACTTAACATCCAGCTAGATATGTCAAAATAAGGTGCTATAGCCATTTCATAAGTAACAGAAGCTGTACGAGGAGCTGGCAAGGCTATAGAAATAGTATAGATAATAAGACAGTATATAAGTGCAAACAATGGAGATACTTTTTTTGCAAAGTCCATCATCGTTCCTTGCAATCTTGCGTGACCGTAGATAGCTAATATAGGAATGATTACTGCGGAGATAGTAAAACCTAATAACACAAAAAACCAAGAGCTACCTGCGTTATAACCAAGAAAAGAAGGTAATATGAGGTTTCCCGCTCCAAAAAATAATGAAAATAGTGCAAAAGCGGTAATAAAAGTTTGTTTGGTCATTTTCATAGGTTGGATGATATTTGCCGTTGAAGATAATAACAAATGAACATCAATTACAAAGACGCTAGTATATTTTATACAGATCAAGGTTCTGGATTTCCTGTAATCTTACTTCACGGTTTTTTAGAGAACCATTCAATGTGGAGTCCTTTTCTAAAACAGCTCACATTATCATACAGAGTGATTTGCATTGATCTTTTAGGTCACGGCAATACAGAATGCATAGGTTATGTTCATTCTATGGAAGATATGGCAGAAGCTGTAAATGCCGTTATTAGTCATTTAGATATTAATACCGCTCAACTAATAGGGCACTCTATGGGTGGATATGTAGGTCTTGCTTTTGCAAAAGCGCATCCTCAAAAAACCACTGCTTTATGTTTATTAAACTCAACACCAGAACAAGATAGTAAAGAACGTAAAGAACTCCGTAAACGAGCAATAGTAATGGCAAAAACGCAATACAATCAACTTGTGCGTATGTCATTTGTAAATTTATTTGACAAAATAACTAAAGAACAACATTCATTAGAAATCAAAAAAGCAATTAGGGAAGCATTAAAAACACCTATTCAAGGATTTATAGCTGCCCATTCAGGAATGAGCAACCGAGATGATTTTGTTGCTTTCTTCAAAACATCTACATTTAAAACGGGAATGGTTTTAGGAAAAAATGATTGGATTATTAATGCAGAAAAACACTTAGTAGATTATGAGTCGCACGTAGACTTTTTTAAATTGATAGATAGCGGGCATATGTCACATATTTCAAAAAAGAATGATACAAATAATGCTCTATTACATTTTCTATCTTGATTAAAAAATCCATACAATTAACTAGTAAAAAGCATTTTGGGCGCTTTCTAATTATAAAATCACATCTAAATGTTAAAATATTTGTGAATTTTGCCGATAAATTTGTGTATTTCATAGATTTTTAATTACTTACCTATAATTAAATCCTCCTTTATGATATGAAGCCTACTAATTTAAAAACTGAAAAGTCTACAAATAAACCTTTTAACCACATTACCTGTAGAATATTTGGACACAAATATCGTATCACAAAACGTTATGAGTCAAATATTAAAGAGTTTGAATGTGCTCATTGTAAAAAACAATATACTTTAGATGCGTATGGAAACTATACGCCTCTCACTGATAAGCTAAAGAGCATTAATGAAATGTATGAGAATTTTTATGTTAAAAAATTTTCTCACTTTTCTTAATTTTTTTCTTTACTTAGGGCATTCCATCCTCTAGCAATCAATTCTATTTTAGTATTTGCTCGTGTAATAAGATGTATGCCTTCACTTTCTTGAGTCATATGACCTATGATAGAAAAATTAGGGTTTCCTTTAATTTTAGGGAAATCTTCTGGAGAGATTGTAAATAATAATTCGTAATCTTCTCCACCACTTAGTGCTATTGTTGTACTATCAAGTTTAAATTCTTCACAAGAACTTATCACTTGAGGATCTAATGGTATTTTATCTTCATATACATTACAACCTACTTTTGAGTTTTTACAAATATGAAGTACTTCTGAAGAAAGTCCATCACTCACATCTATCATAGATGTAGGTATCACTTCTAGTTGTTGTAATATACTAGATACATCCTTACGAGCTTCGGGCTTTAGTTGCCTCTCTATAAGATAAGAATATGCCTCAAGATCTGGCTGGCTTTGAGGGTTTACTTTAAAAACAGCTTTTTCTCTTTCTAAAATTTGAAGCCCCATATATGCTGCTCCTACATCTCCACTAACCACAAGTAAATCTCCTTCTTTTGCAGTACTTCTTTGTACAGCTTTATTTTTTTGAACGTGACCTATTGCTGTAACACTTATTAATAATCCTGTTTGTGATGAGGTTGTATCACCTCCTACAAGATCTAATTTATAATTTACACACGCAGTTTGTATTCCTGCATATAATTCTTCTATAGCTTCTAGAGGAAATCTATTTGACACAGCAATAGATACTGTAATCTGACTTGCAGATGCATTCATTGCATAAACATCAGATAGATTCACCATTACTGCTTTATAACCTAAATGTTTTAAAGGCACATAGCTTAAATCAAAGTGCACTCCTTCTGTTAGTAAATCTGTCGTTACTACAATCTCTTCATCTGGAAAATGTAAAATAGCAGCATCATCACCTACTCCTTTGATGGTACTTTTATGTGTTATTTTAAAGTGCTCTGTGAGGTGATCTATCAGTCCAAATTCTCCTAATTCTGATAACGATGTGCGTTCTTTATTCTTATCTTCTAACATAATGACAAAGATACTTATTCTTAATTGTTACTTAAGATTTTAAAAAATTAACTATTTCAATAAGGTCAATACACTCAAAACTCTTTATTTTTACCATAAAGCAACTTCTAAAATTAAAAAATGAAGTATATATTCTTACGCCCTATTTTATTTATACTTCTCTTTACTTCACTATGTATAAACTCGCAAACTCCTTGTGAAAACGGATTTGCTGGACCATATCCGTGTCTTGGTTTTGATTTACAAGATCAACTCACAGAAAGTGACCTTGGAACTTCATTTGTAAATGATAGTTGGGGATGGACAGATAGTACTACTGGTAAAGAATATGCAATTATAGGTCTTAGAGATGGAACTGCTTTTATAGATATATCTTCTCCTACAAATGTCATTTTGCTTGGCACATTACCCACACATACTGTAGCAAGTATTTGGAGAGATATAAAAGTATATCAAGACTATGCTTTTATAGTAAGTGAAGCTTCTGGACACGGAATGCAAGTTTTTGATCTTACAAGATTAAGAAATGTAACCACTCCCCAAACATTTACAGAAGATGCACATTATGATGGTTTTGGTAATGCTCATAATATTGTTATAAATACAGAAAGTGGTTTTGCTTATGGAGTTGGAACGACAACTTTTAACGGAGGCCCTCATTTTGTAGATATATCTGACCCATTAAATCCTACATTTGCTGGAGGTTATGGAGATAACAACTACAGTCACGACGCACAAGTAGTTACATATAATGGCCCAGACACAGACTATACTGCAAGAGAAATACTTATAGGTAGTAATGAAGATATCGTTGCATTAGTGGATATTACAGACAAAGCAAATCCTGTAGAAATTTCGACAATTACATATCCAAGTATAGGATTTACTCATCAAGGTTGGTTTACAGAAGACCAACGATTTTTTCTTTTAGGTGATGAAACAGATGAAATAGGATTTGGTTTCAACACCCGAACAGTTGTTTTTGATTTTAACGACCTTGACAATCCACAATTATTATTTGAATATGAAGGCCCTACAGAAGCGATAGATCACAATGGATATGTACTAAACGATCTCTTTTATCTTGCAAACTATAGAGCAGGTATGCGTCTTATTAACCTATCCACCATTGAAGATAGTAATATTGCAGAAATAGGTTATTTCGATACTTTTCCTTCAAGTGATAGTGCAGATTTTGGCGGAGGCATTTGGAATGTATATCCTTATTTTGAAAGTGGGAATATTGTTCTGAGTGGTGGTGGTGGCTTTTTCTTAGTAAAAGATAATGGAAATTTATCTGTTTCAGAAAATAGTCAAACCTCTAACGAACTTCGTATATATCCTAATCCTGCTCAAAATATCGTACATCTCAGTGCTAAAAATAATATTGGAGTTGTCACGTTATATTCTGTACTAGGAGAAGTTATTATTAAAAAAGATATACAAACCGAAGGAAATCTTGATGTATCAAACATATCTCCAGGAATTTACTTTTTGAAATCCAAAAACAGTGTGCAACGTCTTATCATTCGATGAAAAAAATAATCCCCATATTTATAATTATCGCATATGCTATCATAGCTTGTAAAAATGATGATAACACACAAACACCCGAAGAAATTATACCAGGGGATGTTTTTGAAAGATCTCAATGCACTAATGGTTTTGCAAATGTATACCCCTGTAATAACTATGACCTGATGGCAAGAATATCCTTAGCCACTTTAGGAGTAGAAAGACTTAATGACATATGGGGATGGACAGATCCTGATACACAAAAAGAGTATGCGTTAGTAGGCACTTTTTCAAATACTATATTTATTGACATTACCAATCCAGAAAATCTTATTATTGTGGGTAGTCTTCCCACACAAAGCACTTCTTCTAACTGGAGAGATATTAAAGTATTTCAAAACTATGCTTTTATTGTAAGTGAGGCTGCAAATCACGGGATGCAAGTCTTTGATCTAACAAGATTGAGAGACCCTCAAACAACACCAATTACTTATACAGCAGATGCTGTTTACACAGAATTTAGCACAGGTTCTACCCATAATATTGTAATCAATGAAGACTCTGGATATGCATATGCCGTAGGAACAGATGATTTTTTAGGAGGCCCTCATATCATCAACATTCAAGATCCTCTTAATCCCACTTTTGCAGGAGGTTTTGACTTTATAGACTATACACACGACGCTCAAGTAGTGACCTACAATGGTCCAGATCCTGATTATCAAGGACGAGAACTATTAATTGGAAGTACCGAAAACTTTCTCACTGTTGTAGATGTAACAGATAAGTCTAATCCTGAGTTCATCTCTAGAGTTGCACAAGATAATGTAGGATTTATTCATCAAGGATGGTTTAATGAATCTCAAACCTTATTTTATACAAATGATGAACTGGACGAAACAGAATTTGGCTTTAACTCTCGCACGCTTGTTTTTAATCTCTCAGATCTAGATAATCCTATATATGAAGGTCCATATTTTGGCCCCACACAGGCCGTAGATCACAACCTCTACGTAAAAGAAAATGAGTTGTTTCTATCTAACTATTCTGCCGGTTTAAGAATAGCAGATATTTCAGACCCCAACCCTACTTCAATTACAGAGATAGGGCATTTTGACACATTTCCTGAAACAGATGATGCTATTTTTGATGGTGTGTGGAGCGTTTATCCATTTTTTGATAGTGGAAACATTATCATCTCAGACATCACAAATGGTTTTTTTATCATTCGTAAAACTGGCACTTGATTATGAGAAAAAAAATCTTTCATAATAATAGTTTTAGTACGCTTTCGCGAAAGCGTATATACATCATATTACTTACTTTATTCACATTTATCTCCTGTTCTAAAGACGAATCAACCTCAACAAATGATGATGAAGGTTTTACCAATGACGATGATGGAAATACTGATGACAATGACACATTAGACAACCTAAGTATCGAGTTTATTAAAGTATTAGGAGGAAGCCAGAATGACTCTTTCAGAGCTGTAGTATCCACCTCTGATGGAGGGTATGCTGCCATAGGAGATTCTCAAAGCACAGATGGAGACATTACCGATAATGATGATCAGATTAATCAATTATGGCTTGTGAAAACGGATCAAAACGGCACAATTATTTTTTCAAAAACCTATGGAGGTAGTGAAGATAATAGGGCTACAGATATTATCACAACCTCAGATGGCGGGTATGCCATTTTAGGATATAGTGAGAGTAGTGATGGTGATCTTACAGATAATAATGGGTTTTATGACCACTGGATTGCAAAGTTAGATTCACAAGGGACTATAGAATGGCAACATAACTATGGTTTTTCAGGATCTGATCAAGCAAATGCACTTATACAAACTACTGATGGAGGTTTTTTTACAGCTGGTTTTTTAGATGTCACGGCTTCTGGTGGCGATGGGAATAATGGCTTTCAAGAAAATAATCAAACCACTAGAAACACCCTACACGGGGTAGGAGAATTTTGGGGTCACAAACTAGATGCCTCTGGAAATCTTGTGTGGAGAAGGTATTTTGGAGGATCTAATAACGATAGAGCTTATGATGTTACTAATGCTCCAGATGGAGGAATCTTAATGGTAGGGGCATCAGAAAGTGCAGATTTTGATATATCTGCCTCTCAAGGGAGTTATGATTTTTGGGCGGTGCGCATAGATAACTCAGGAGAATTACTTTGGGAAAAATCTTTAGGAGGTACAGAAATAGATATTGCATATGCTGTTACAAACGCTACAGATGGAGCTTATATAATTGCTGGTGATACTAGAAGCTCTGATGGACATATTACAGCCCCTCGTGGAAATGCAGATATATGGCTAGTCAAACTAAACGATGAAGCAGAAATTGTATGGCAACGAAGTCTTGGAGGTTCTAATTTTGATACTTTAAGAGATATCACTAACACCTCTAATGGCTATGTTATAACAGGAGCGTCCAGAAGTTCTGATGGTCAAGTAACAGAAAATAATGGTCAAAATGACTTTTGGATTGCTACTACAGACACCTCTGGAAATCTTACAGATCAATTAGTAATAGGTGGTAATAATCAAGATTTTGGTTACGGTGTCACTACAGATAGCCAAGGAAATATTATTGTTGTAGGAGATACAGCAAGCACAAATGGGTCTTTAACAACTAGTAACGGCGAGACAGATGCCGTGCTTATAAAAATTATGCAATGAGAATTTATATATTAATACTTGCTTCTATAATTATATTAACAGGCTGTTCTGGAGACTCATCTCCTAACACTCCAGAAGTAGGAAACTTAACTTTAGATTTTAACAATCTAATAGGAGATAACAATCTAACCTTAAATAGCAGAGTATATACAAATAACAGTGACGAAACCTATGAAGTAAGTGAGTTAAAATATATTATTTCAAATATTGTTCTTACTTCAGCTACTGGTGCATCGCATACCATTCCAGTAGAAGATAGCTATTTTGTGATTAACCAAGATGGTGCTACAACAGCTACACTTTCAGATATTCCTGTTGGGAATTATACAGGCATTCGATTTGGTGTAGGTGTAGATCCAACAAAGTACCCTATAGAGTCTGGAACACTAAACTTTATACCTACGGCAGAAGAAGCTGGTATGCTTTGGACGTGGTCTGCAGGGTATAAATTTATCAAATTTGAAGGTATCTATACCACTACTACTGATGAAGATGAACCTAACACTTTTTTATACCACGTAGGTAGTCACGGAGCTACTTTAGACAACTATAAAGAAGTTGAGCTTAGCATTTCAAAAGAAATCACCTCAACTGCAACAGCATCACAAACAATCAATTTTGACGTAGCCAAAATATTTGATAGTATTAACACACTCTCTTTAGAAGAAAAAAGTGATATCCAAGTAGATCCAGAGAATGCTCCTAAAATTGCAGAAAACGTACAAACAGCATTTAGTATACAGTAAATTGAAATACCTTTTTTACATATTCATTTTTTTAAGCATTGGCTGTAGTTCAGATAATAATTCTTCTAGTGATGACGAAGGGTATACTCCTATACCTAATCCAGAATTAACTTTTGAAATTCCTTCAAACTTTCCTGAAACAACCTATGATCTTTCTCAAAACCCACCCACAGAGAGAGGTTTTGAACTAGGGAAGAAACTATTTTATGATGGCCAACTAGCCTCAGACGGAGTCGTTTCTTGTGGTTTTTGTCACATCCAGAGTTTTGCTTTTACACATCACACTCACATCACCAGTCACGGAGTAGATGGAAAAATAGGAGAACGCAATGCGCAACCATTACACAATCTAGCATTTATGCAAGATTTTACGTGGGATGGCGCCACTACCTTTTTAGACTCACAACCTATTATTCCACTCACGGCAGAAAAAGAAATGAATGAGACAATCTCTAATGTACTCTCAAAATTAGAAAATGACCCTAATTATCCTGAGATGTTTGCAAATGCATTTGGTTCTGAAGGAGTGACTGCAGAGCGTATGTTTAAAGCGTTATCTCAATTTATGGTATTAATGGTGAGTGCAAATTCTAAATTTGACAAATGGCAACGTGGAGAAAGTGTCACTTTTACTGATGATGAAGAAGCTGGCCGAATCTTATTTGACACTAATTGTGCTTCTTGCCACGCTGGAAGTTTACAAACAGATCAAAGCTATCGCAATAATGGCCTACCTGCAGATCCAGAATTTATGGATAATGGTCGTGAGAAAGTAACGGGATTACCAGAAGACAGTTTTAAATTTAAAGTTCCTAGCCTACGAAATATTGAGATTACTTTCCCATATATGCACGATGGTCGTCTAGCAACTTTAGAAGATGTACTTGACTTTTATTCAGATGGCGTAGAAGATAGTGAAACACTAGACCCTATCCTTAGACAAACAGATGGGTCATTAGGAATACCCTTAACCTCTGATGAAAAAAACCAACTCATTGCTTTTCTAAAGACCTTAACAGATAATGACTTCTTACTAGACAATCGCTTTGCTGAGTTTTAAGCAAGAGATGTGCTTCAGGTTAATTGACTCTCACTTTAACCTCCACGCTCTTTTACTTGATGTTTCTTTATTTGGAAAATCTGTAGGTACTTTAATAGATACATTTCCTGTAGCTGCCCATTGAGATCCTCTTGTAAATGTCACTATAAACCCTACACTTTCCATTGAGTAATCCATATGTCCTAAAGCTGTATGAAAAATTCTTCCTTTGCCATAGTCTATAGTCATTAGTAAGGGTTCGTGTTTGCCAGATCCTTTATTTTCTGGAGCCCAAGGTTGTGCATTACCTTCAATATCAGAAAATGATGTGGCAAGCACCGTTACATTTTTTGCAGGGCCTCTCAATCTATCGTACAACTCGTCTTTGGTGTGCTTCCATTCTCTGGGTAATCCTTTCATTATAGGATGTTCTGGCGCTCTACTGGTCAATACAAATTCCGTTTCTGGACCGTGAGACGTCTCTTCTCCATTTGCTGGAATAATTAATCCTTTTCCACTTCCGTCATAGTATATACGTTTTCCTTTATTTAGATCTCGATGTCCCCATCCTCCTACTCCTATCATCTCATTAAAAGCATCCCAATTTCCAAAGGAGTTATTTGCAGCGTGTACAACAACTAAGCCTCCGCCATTTTGCATATAGTCTTCAAAACTTGCCTTTACCTCAGTAGTCCAATCACTTGAGTCCATTCCAAAATTTGAAATCACTACATCATACTTAGAAAAATCTGGATGAAAATCTGGATCTGCGATAATGCTATCTGAGGGAATATGTACTTTATAATCTTCCAATTTGTAGTTCTCTAATAATCTCTTAATACTATCGTGATTATATCCATCTACTTCCCCGTGATGCGGCCCTTGATATGTATATTTTGTTCTATATACAGCTACCTCAAAAAGAGTAGTTTCTTCTAGATATGACTTCATCATCATTGTAGTCTTAGGCCATACACCGTGGTTATTCTGACCATCTATAATAAGAGCTTTGAGTTTTTCTTTTACAATAGAGGCTTCATCTTTAACAGAAGAGGTATTGTTTTTGTTTTGACAATTTGAAAGTGTAATAACACAAAAAAGCGATACAATATATAGTCTTATACTCATACTTAACATATTAATGTTTTTAAATATACTTATAATATAAATGTCTACCGTCTTCCGCTTTTGCGAAAGCATAATAAAATTAATTTAAAAACAACTTTACCACCGCTACAACAAGTACCACTATCAACACATAATAGGCAATCTGATCTGCTTGTTTATAACGGGATGCAAACTTAGCTGTTAGATAACCTCCTAGCGTTTGCCCTATAGCCATTATGAGTCCCATTTTCCAATCAATGAGTCCTTGAAAATGAAAAATACCAATAACGAAAAGAGTGTATATTGCGATCACAAAACCTTTAAGAGCATTACTTTCTGTAATATTCATACGCAGCGCAAGAACCATTATAATGAGAAAGAAAACACCCATTCCCATTTGAATAAACCCTCCATAAAATCCTAATGCAAATAGCAAGGGAATGTAGATATACCATTTAGGTTTAAAATGAAGATCTGTCTCTCTTAACCATCTTTTAGGTTTTACCAAAACAGCAATAAGCATAAAAACCATCATAAATTTAAATACTGCTCTAAACTGCTCATTACTTACATTAATAGCAAGTAACACACCTGCAATAGCTCCAATAAAAATAGGGATGATGTACTTTTTATTACTAGAGATGTTGAGTTTTCCATTTTTATAAAACACCCACGAGGCTACACTGCTTTGTGTAAAAATCCCTACTCTATTGGTCCCATTTGCAACATTAGGGGGCAATCCTAAAACTTCTGTAAGAATAGTAAGCGTGATAACACTTCCATTACCTGCAAGGGTATTAATACCTCCTGAGATGAGAGCACCTATGATGGCAATACTATATGATTGAAATTCTGTCATATCTATAAATCAATAACAACTCCTCCATATACATTAAACCCAGGTGCAGGCTCAAAAAACCGACCTCCAAAGGCATTGATACGTACGTTATCTGTATACTCTTGATCTAGTAAATTATTAATACCAATATAAGGTTTTATAGTGACTTCTCTAAAAGAAGTTTGATAGCTAGCATTTAGGTTTACAAGTTCATACCCTTCTATTTCGGTCTCGTTACCATCATCTGCAAACTGACTTCCTATGAAGTTAGTGATTAAACTAGCTGTAAAGCCTTTTTTATTTGCATACTGGATTCTTAGAGAGGTAGTATTTTTTGCAATTCCAGGTAAATAATTAGTATCAAACACTTCATCACCTACTTCAAAATCTTCATATTTAAAATCTGAATATGCGTAGGATGCGGTTGCCTGCACATTTTTTGATATCGCATAACTTCCTTCTACCTCAACACCTTTACGAGCTGTTTCTCCTGCATTTCTAAAAAATTCTCTATCTGGAAATGCTTCTAATTCAAAAGGCACCAGATCATCACGAGTTCTTATTGTAAATGCCGCTATACTGTAGTTAAATTTAGAATATAAAACCCCTCTAAATCCTATCTCGAAAGATGTTGCTTTTTGTGCTTTTAGATTCTCATTAAATCCGTCTTCTCCATCTGGATTTGATGATAATTCTGAAAGCGCCGGCGTCTCAAAACTAGTAGAGAAATTGATGTATGGAGTTATCGCTTTCGCGAAAGCGTAACTAACACCTATACTTGGGTTAAATGCATTTAATATCACGCTTCCAGAATCGTCTCCATTGCTTAAAAAACGATCATCGGCGGCAAGTTTATTATAATCAAAACGAGCACCCGCAGTAATAAATAAATTATCTAAAGACCAATGATCTATCGCATAAAAACCTAGATTAGTAAATTTTTCTAACTGTCTAAAAGACTGCACTCCTTGAATACCTTCTAAATTACTAAAGCGATCTCTAGTATCTCCTTGATATGCAAAGTCATATCCTATTTGCAGTTCATTAGTCTTCTTTTTATAGCTAATGCTTGTTCCTTGACCTACATAGTCTCGGTTAAGGTCTATGACACCACCATCTTCAAAAGGGAGTAACCCACTAAATTTTCTGTTGCTATAAAAAGCATATCCATTTATAGTAGTCGCTTTTGTTTTTTTCCATTCTAAGCTAAGCCCTGCTTTAAACTGAGCAATAGCTTCTCCTGTTTTAAATAATATATTACGATCTCTTGCTTGTCTTCTATTTGCGGTTACTTCTTCTAATGTAAGTCCGCCAGGGTCATCTGCTTGTGGTGCATCGACATAGTTAAGTATTGTTGTCAATCGTGTGTGATCTGTGAGCTTAAATTCACCTTTAAAATTGGTGTTAATTTGTTTAAAACCGCTTTGATCTCTGTAGCCATTAGACCTTGCATAATTTGCGTGAAAAATATAACTCGCTAGAGAATCTCCCACAGCGGCCGTGGCTTGATAATTCTGAAAACCATAAGATCCAAGTCCTACTTTTACAGTTGCTGCTGTTTTTGAATCATCTAAATCAAAAGAATTATAAGATAAGCTTTTTATAGCAACGACACCTCCAGACGCATTTCCATATAAACTAGAGCTTGCTCCTTTAACAATCTCTATACGATCTATAATCCCTAGATTGAGATTATCTAATTGTCCTTGTCCATCTGGTGTGGTTTCTGGAATACCGTCTACTATAAGTTTTATACCTCGTATCCCAAAAGCAGCTCTTGCTCCAAAACCTCTTATAGAAATGCGTGCGTCTTGTGCAAAATTATTTGCATTTTGAACAAAAACTCCTGCGGTAGGTTGTAGGTATTCCTGAATAGAAAATTGTTGTTTTATTCCATTTTCTGATGCTATCTCTAACACACTAATAGTTGCTGGCATTTTAGCAGCATTACTTTTTATACGTGTTGAGGTTATCTCTACAGTATCTATAGTTTGATTGGGTATGACTTGACCATAGCCTATGAAATAACTCATAAAGCAAATGAGACAACTAAATATATATTTTTTCAATTTTTTTATTTATAAGAACAAAGTTACTTGATCGCTGTATTATAAAGTGTGAAAAAAAACCATAATTTTTTAGTAAATTAAGATCAATAATGACTCATATCTTTTACCAATTCTGTAAAACTAATCCAAATTTTTAGCTTACCGTATATTTGTATAGTTAAGGATTAACACATAAGATTATTAATGGTCTAGATGTTAGGTTAATACCGTATTTAATAAACGGCAAAAAAATTATGGAATTACTATTTTTAGGTCTAGTTGTAGGAGTAATACTCGCATATTTTATTTATGACTGGTTTTCAAAAAGAGCAAAACGTCCAGATGGTCAAATGCAATCTATGGTTTTGATGGAGCGCATACGTGCTGTCTGTAAATTTATTACGGTAGAAGGTGACTTTGCAGAAATCTACCACTATGAAGACATAAAAAGCAAGTGGACTAACCTTTTTTTAGGAACCAAAAGAGCCATTATACTTATAGATGCAAAAGCACACATAGGTTTTGATCTCACAAAGATCAAAATGCAAGCAGACGATAAGAAAAAAACAATTGTACTTTTTAACTTCCCAGAGCCAGAACTACTTTCTGTAGAAACAGATTTTAAATATTATGATAAAAAAGAAGGTTGGGCAAATCCTATTACGAGTACAGATCTCACAGAGATTAATAGAGAGGCAAAACAACATATAGTTGATAAAATACCACAAAGTGGGTTGTATACTGAGGCAAAAAGACAAGCGCTAGAAACGGTACAATTAATGCAAAAACTGGTAGAAACTATAGGTTGGACAATAGATTATACTGCATTAGAGGTTGAGGCATCTAAAGAAGTGAAGAAGATTAAAGAATAATGATATATCTAATCACTGGAAATACAGGAGCTGGAAAAACTACGTATGCGCAGCAACTAAAGAAATCTCACAATGGTGTTGTATTTTCAATAGATCATTGGAATAAAACCCTCTTTTTAGATGACAAAAAAGAGACAGACGGAATAGATTGGTTTTTAGAACGCATTGCAAGATCTGATGCTATGATACAATCTCTTACAATACAACTTGAAAATGCAGGAACTCCTGCAATATTAGATTTAGGATTTGCAAAGAGAGATCGAAGAGCTGCTTTTTATGATTTTTTGAAAAAGAATAAACTTCTATTTGAGTTACATTTTTTAGATACACCTACTCCTACTAGAAAACAAAGAGTACAAAAAAGAAATATCGAAAAAGGAGAGACGTATCAATTTGAAGTTTCAGACCAAGATTTTGAATTTATGGAGACTTGGTTTGAACCACTTACTAATGAAGAATTAGAAAAAGCCATCGTCATACATTAGTATTTTTTAAAGGTATTAATGCAAAGAATAAAGAAGATATAGATTCTTTAAGTCATTATGAAAAAGCAAAAAATTAAAGTATTAAGTTATGGAATATACTTATTGATAAGTATTAGCTTGTTGATTTTACTTTTTATGATGCGAGATCAATCTAATTGGGTTGCAGGCGGATTAAGAGAATTACTCACATACACATTAATTGGATTGACAATCATTTTTTTATTGATTGCAATTATGATGTTTTTAAAATATAGAAGTAAAAGAACTCTCATTTTTGGATCGATAGGAATAATTCCTTGTCTTGTGGCAATTCCTTTTTTTGAAGGGCCAGTTTTGAGTAAACAAAATAGCTTAAGCAAAAAAGAAGAAATCATAGAGTTAAGGTATATTGCTTGGGCGTGTGATTGTGCAAACTGGGCAACAGAAGAAGATTTAGAAAAGTACTCAGGAAATTTTGACGATTCTTTAGCTTATCATAGCATTTTTATTGAACCTGCAAATCAATCATTAGCATTGCCTGACACACTTAACTATGGTAATGACGTTATTAGGTTCACAGGACAATTTTATACTAAAAGAGGGTTTCCTAAAGGATATAAATCTCATCAAGATCCAGATAAAGCAAGAGTTTTTAGATATGATACTTATGAAGTAATAGAAAGTAATTATCGAAAATCAATTGAAGCTTTACGTGAATATGAGCAAATGAACAAGTAGTCAAAATATTTTTTAATCAATCGCTTAAAGCGAAATTAAGTGTATTTTTATCATAAAATATAGATAGATTAAAGTGATGAATATAGAAGCCTTTAGATCTTATTGTTTATCAAAAAAAGGGGTTGCAGAAGAGTTTCCTTTTGATGAGCATACATTGGTTTTTAAGGTAATGGGTAAAATGTTTGCCCTAACTTCTTTAGAACGTTTACCACTTTCTGCAAATCTAAAATGCGATCCCGATAAAGCGATCGAATATAGAGAACAATATGATGGTGTAATTCTCCCAGGATATCATATGAATAAGAAACACTGGAATACCTGTATTCTTGAAGAATTAGCTCCAAATATATTACAACATCTTGTAGATCATTCGTATGATCTCGTAGTTTCAAAACTTACTAAAAAACTCAAAGCCGAACTTGCGGCTCTATAATATGAAACAACCTCAAGCCTTTTATGAGGCACAGCACGCATTATTTACAGCAGCGCTACAAACTGCAAAGAATAAACTCAATCTCTCTAGCACGATTCGGTTAGTGGTTTTTCTAGCTGCCGCAGCAGGAATCTATGTTGCATTAGGAAATACACAACTTGTTATAGGGATCGCTCTTGCTGGGATTATCGCTTTTTTATTTTTAGTAACTAGACATACTAAACTCAAATATGATAGAGATTTAAATAAAGCACTTATAGAGCGCAATGAACTAGAGATAAAAGTTTTAAAAAGAGATTTTTACGATCTTCCAGAAGGGAATGAGCATCACAGTCCAGAACACGTATATAGTCAAGATATTGATCTTTTTGGGCGAGGTTCTTTTTATCAATATCTAAATCGCACTGCTTTAAATAGCGGTTCAGAACAACTTGCAACGATGTTGTTGTCTAATGATATTGAAGCGATAGATCAAAAGCAAAAAGCGGTGAAAGAATTATCTCAACTACCAGAGTGGAGACAGCGTTTTGGGGCAGTGGCTTCGTTAGTAAAAACAGAAGTCTCGGCAGATAGGGTATCACAATGGTTAGAAAATTATGAAGAATTTACACCATCGTACATAAAGATGTTTTCACGTGTTTTTTCTGTGATTTCCTTACTTGTAATGGGAGCATATTTTTTTAGTTTTATAGCTGGATGGTGGGTGTTTATTTCATTTGGATTGGGACTTTTGATTTCTGGGAGGTATTTAAAAAAAATAAATGTGTTAGCTGCTCATACAGGTAAAATACAAAGCACTTTTGAGCAGTATGCAAGATTACTCTCTCAGATAGAAGGACAAGAATTTGAGAGTACTATGCTTTCGCAAAAGCGTGAAACCATTATTTCAACAACACAATCTAGCTCGTCTATTTTAAAGAAATTTTCAAAGTATCTAGATGCATTAGATCAACGCAATAATGTACTTGTTGCGATTTTTGCAAATGGATTTTTTTTAAGAGATCTCGCTGTAGTCTCAACCATAGAAAAGTGGATTAAAACTCACAAAACAGAAGTAGATGTATGGTTTAAAACAATCGCATTTTTTGATGCATATAATAGTTTAGGTAACTACGCATTTAATCATCAGGAACATACATTTCCTGAGATTACAGAAGATAAAAACACATTAGAATCTACAGCTTCTGCACACCCATTATTAGATCCAGCAGTGGCTGTACGCAATGATATTACAATTGCTCAAGATCAATTTTTTATCATTACAGGAGCAAATATGGCTGGTAAAAGTACTTTTTTACGTACCGTTGCTTTACAAATTGTAATGGCAAATGTAGGACTACCAGTATCTGCAAAAACGGCACAATATACACCTATAAAACTCATTACGAGTATGCGCACAACAGATAGTCTTACAGATGATGAGAGTTACTTCTTTAGTGAGCTCAAACGTCTTAAATTTATTGTAGATGAGATAAAGATAGATCGTTACTTTATAATTTTAGATGAGATTTTAAAGGGAACTAATAGTACAGATAAAGCGGTAGGTTCTCGCAAGTTTATAAACAAGCTAGTCGCATCTGGTGCCACAGGTATTATTGCAACACACGATTTGAGTTTGTGTGAGGCAGCTAGTGATCTTGATGAGGTAAAGAATTATTATTTTGATGCACAGATTATTAATGACGAACTCTTCTTTGATTATACTTTTAAGAAGGGCATTTGCCAAAATATGAATGCTAGTTTCTTGCTCAAGAAAATGGAAATTGTAGAGTAATACAATGAATAAAAAGCGAGCTTTTAAGATATTTCAAGATGCTATGATGGTTGTGTTTTCTATCATATCATTACTCATATTGATTGATTTTAGATATACAAAAGAGACTAGTATTGAGAATATTTCTAAAACAACACACCAGCTTGAAAATAAATATAGCGCGGCTCGCAATTATTATTATGCATATTTTATACAGACAGAAAATAGAGTTATTGCTATATCTGAAGAGTTTCAGGCTAAGGTTGGTCAAAACACTCAAGTTGCTATAGAAAAGTCACTATTATTTAATGAAATAAATAAAGTAACATTACTTGATACAATGGAAGATGAGGTATATTCTTTTAGAAGGGCTACAGGTCTTTTTCTTCCTTGTTTTGTTTTACTTGTTTTAGGTTTAGGTTTTAAAATAGGACCAAGGCTCAATACATTGGTTTTTGTTAGTGAAATGTTACTCATTGCAGATTTTATATATCTACTTTTTAATTAATTGCATCTGTACATATGGATAGTCTTACTCAAATTGTTTTAGGAGCTGCAGTAGGTGAAGCTGTTTTAGGAAAAAAAATAGGTAACCGAGCTATGCTTTGGGGTGCTATTGCTGGGACAATTCCAGATCTAGATGTCATTGCGAGATCTGTAACAGACACTATAACCGCGACAGCAGTACATCGTGGGTTTAGCCATTCTATAGTTTTTTCAGTGCTAATGGCTCCACTGCTAGGATGGTTACTACATCAAATAAGAAAACGAGAAAATGTAGGTTGGAAAGGATGGTCTTGGTTATTCTTTTGGGGCTTATTTACACATCCGCTATTAGATGCATTTACTACTTGGGGAACACAATTATTTTGGCCTTTTAAAACCAGATTGGCTTTTAACTCTATTTTTGTGATCGATCCGTTGTACACATTACCTTTTTTAATATGTGTGATTATCGCAATGATAAAGAGACGAGATTCGCTTTCGCGAAAGCGAATAAACAACCTAGGTATTTATCTAAGTACAGCTTATCTCCTAGTGACATTAGTACTTAAATGGGTGGCATTTACAAAGGTCGAAAAATCGTTAAAAAGGCAAGGAATTGAATATTCTCAAATTTCTACCAGACCATCATTTATGAATACCATTTTATGGAATATAAATGTAGACACCCCAAATGAATACTTAATAGGGGATTATTCTTTTTTTGATAGTCAAGAGATCTCATTTACCTCCTATCCTAAAAAAAGAGAAGTTTCTCAATTACTAGCAAGTAGAGAAGAAGTGCAATGTCTAATAGATATTTCTGAAGGTTGGTATATATTAGAGCAAGAAGGAGATCAATGGGTGTATAATGATTTACGTTTTGGATTGATAGCTATAGATCCAGAGAAACCTCAGTTTGTATTTAGATATTTCTTAGACGATAATGGTGACAAGATTATTGCTACCGAAGATCGCCCAGATCGTAGTAATATGAAAACTGTTTTTTATTCCTTATGGTCTAGAATAAGAGGGAATTAAAGGAACAGTAACAGCAGATTATGTATTAAGTCTTATATTGTATAATAGAAATATTGCAATAATATAATATTAGGTGTGTTTTTAAAAAAATATTTTATATTTACCTAGATATGATACTTCATAGTTGGATATATTTATTACTACTTCTTAAATTCCTCATAAAGAGGAGTCCAGAATAGGTCTAGTTACTTTGTTTTTTTGAGTAATTTTAAATCTTCTAAATATTTAATAAAATGCCTTTTTATCATAAATTGGGAAAAATCCCACCTAAGCGTCATACACAGTTTCGTAAGCCTGATGGCGAGTTGTATAATGAGCAAGTATTTGGAACCATTGGGTTTGATGGTATGAGTACCATAAGTTATCACACACAACGACCAACACAAGTTAAAGAAATACGACAACAGTATTCTGTAAAGCCAGAGATTGAAAAAGAAAATAATATACAATCGTATCGTTTTAGAGGATTTCAAATACCACCACAAAGAGATTATTTAGAGAGTAGAAAATCGGTACTTACTAATAGTGATTGTACTATTATACTGGCTGCTCCTCAAGATAAAACGCAAAGCTATTTTTATAAAAATACAGATGCAGATGAGCTATTATTTATACATAAAGGCTCAGGAAAGCTACGCACACATCTAGGAAATCTTGATTTTAAATATGGTGATTATTTATTGATACCTCGTGGTGTGATTTATAAAATAGATTTTGATACAGACGATAATAGATTGTTTATTGTAGAATCTAGACGCCCTTTGTATACACCTAAAAGATATCGTAACTGGTTTGGTCAATTGTTAGAGCATTCTCCTTATTGTGAGCGTGATTTGAGAAGACCCTATGAGCTAGAAACTAATGATGAAAAAGGAGATTTTTTAATTAAAGTAAAAAAACAAGACGATATTTTTGATATGGTCTATGCCTCACATCCTTTTGACGTTGTAGGGTATGATGGATATAATTATCCCTATGCATTTTCTATACACGATTTTGAACCAATAACTGGACGTATACACCAGCCGCCACCAGTACATCAAACTTTTGAGACAGATGCTTTTGTGGTATGTAGTTTTGTTCCTCGTAAATATGATTATCATCCATTAAGTATACCAGCACCATATAACCATAGTAATATAGATAGTGATGAGGTGTTGTATTATGTAGATGGCGATTTTATGAGTCGTACAGATATAGAAGCAGGTCACATATCTCTTCACCCTGCAGGAATACCGCACGGTCCTCACCCCGGAACTACCGAAAAATCAATAGAAAAAGAAGGGACTGAAGAACTAGCAGTTATGGTAGATACGTTTAAACCTTTAAAGGTATGTAAAGATGCAATGTCTATTGCAGATGAGCACTATCATAAAAGCTGGTTAGATCATTAATAACTATATGAGAATCCAATAAATTTTAATAAAAAAAGGTAATTTGAAAGCTTTTTAAATACTTAAAGAAATAGTTGTTTTTTATGGAGAAAAAATTACCAGCAGATCCTCTTGCACTTGTTTTTGGCATAATTAGTATTGTTGTTGGGTCTACAGGTTCTTGTTGTGGTGGTTATCTATCATTAGTAACATTAGGATTATCTATAGCAGGATTAATAATTGCAAATAAAAGTTTAGAACTATATAGGCACAATCCATCAGAATATAGTGAGTCTAGTAGAAATAATGTTTCGGTAAGTCGTGTCATAAACATAATTTCTGTTTCAATAAATGTGATTATATTAGGATTATCGATACTTAATTTATTTTTTATTGGGTTTTCAATTCTAGATGATCTTACTTAAAAGTTGTAGTAATGAAAATCTGTATTGCACAAACACAATCTTTAAGAGGTCAGGTTCAAGAAAATATTAAAAATCACTTGAAAATTATCAAGAGCGCTATACAATGGAATATAGATTTAATAGTTTTTCCAGAATTATCCATTACAAGTTATGAGCCTCATCTAGCGAAAGAACTAGCAATAGAACTAGAAGACATACGCTTAAATTCTTTTCAAAAGTTATCTGATAAAAATGAAATAACTATTGGGATTGGAGTGCCTACAAAAGATTATAATGGAATACATATTAGTATGCTTATTTTTCAACCAAATAGACAAAGAACTGTTTATTCTAAAGAAATACTTCATATAGATGAATTACCATATTTTACTAGTGGAATAAATAGCCAACAATTATTAAATGTAAAAGGAAAGAAAATTGCAATTGGGATCTGTTATGAAACACTAAAACGAGAGCATTTTATAAAAGCAAAAGAAAATAAAGCCGAAATCTATATTGCTAGTGTTGCAAAACCAGATAGAGGTACTAATAAGGCATATCTTCACTTTTCTATAATTTCTAAAGAATTCAAAACTCCAATTTTAATGTCTAATTGTGTTGGATATTGTGATAACTTCTTAAGTAATGGCAGAAGCTCAGTATGGAATCAAAAAGGAGAATTAATTAGTGAACTTGATACTATAAACCAAGGAATCATAGTATATGATACAGAAATTGAGATCGCAAAATCGGTCTATTATTAAAAATTGATTGATATAGATTTTAGCCCAAGTTGAAATGTTAGTTAATTTGTACCGTTACAGTAGCTTTTTTCTTATTTTTAGACACTAATTGCAAGTAGCATTAAAACAACTAACATAACCTATAAACTAAAGTAGTATGCAAAAAAAATTACCAGCAGATCCATCATCACTCATTCTAGGAATTATTGGACTTGTTATGGGTATAGTAATTTGCTGTTGTTTTCCTTTTATTTCAATTATTCCTCTAGTTTTAAGTATTTGGGGACTTGTGATGGCAAATAAGAGTATACGACTTTATCGTATAGATGCTTCAGAATATACTGAGTCTAGTAGAAGCAATGTTTCTATAGGACGTGTTCTTAATATTTTGTCTATAATAATGAATGGTTTCCTCACCATCAGTATATTATTGATGTTCTTATTCATAGGAGCAGCTGGAATAGAAGATTTTCGTAACGGTCTTACAGAAGGGCTTAATGGAGATAATACTAATGATTGGGAGTACGAAGACACTTATGAAGATGTATATGATTTAGAAGAAGTAGACTCTCTTTCTACAGATAGTATTTTCTTGCAAGAAGTATATCCTGATAGCGATAGTATTGAATAGATACGCTTTCGCGAAAACATAAAAAATGGATGTCACAAAATAAATTACCAGCAGATCCGCTATCAATGATATTAGGAATAATGTCCTTATTGATAGGTATTTGTAGCTGTTGCTGTTCAATAGTGTTTTTCCCTTTTGCATTCATAGCAATACTACCACTGTTAATATCGATTATAGGATTTATAAGTGCAAATAGAAGTTTAAGAAGCTATCGTATAAATCCTGAGATATATTCTGAGTCTTCTAAAAATAATGTACGTACAGGAAGAGTTATTAATGGTATTGTGATACTGTTTAGTATATTGTCATTATTAGTAATGATTATATTTTTTGTTAGTTATGGGAACTCCTTTTTAGACGCATATAATCAAGCAGAAGAAGTAAGGTTTTTTGAAGAATCTAATCAAAACACAGAAGATATATATGATAATGAGCACGTAGATACTATTAATGATGAAGCGCTCCATATAAAAGAGACAACTTTAGATACGTTAACAATAGATTCAAAAGAGGGAGAATAACCTAAAGAACACACATATAATGAGTAAAGAGTTTAAATCAGTAGATTACGGTCTTGAAAAAATATTTGAAGGAGCGCAAGATTTTCTTCCATTGCTTGGAACAGATTATGTAGAGCTTTATGTGGGTAATGCAAAGCAAGCAGCTCATTTCTATAAAACGGCTTTTGGTTTTCAATCTTATGCATATAAAGGTTTAGAAACTAGTTCTCGAGATACTGTGAGTTATGTGCTTAAGCAAGATAAAATAAAATTAGTACTTACATCTCCTCTAGGAAGTGCATCAAAAATAAATGACCATATTGTAAAACACGGAGACGGAGTAAAAGTTGTCGCACTTTGGGTAGATGATGCTCGTGATGCCTATGAGCAAACCATAAAGCGCGGTGCAACATCGTATTGTAAGCCTTTTGTAGAAACAGATGAAAATGGTGAGACTGTGCGTGCAGGAATTTATACTTATGGTGAGACAGTACATATGTTTGTAGAGCGCAAGAATTATAAAGGTGTTTTTTTACCAGGATATCGTGAGTGGACATCTGATTATAGCCCAGAATCAACAGGTCTTAAGTATATAGACCATATGGTAGGTAATGTAGGATGGAACCAGATGAATACGTGGGTAAAATTTTATGAAGATGTAATGGGTTTTGTAAATTTTCTTTCTTTTGATGACAAGCAAATTCATACAGAGTATTCTGCGCTTATGAGCAAGGTAATGAGTAATGGAAATGGTCGCATTAAATTCCCTATAAATGAACCTGCAGAAGCAGCCAAAAAATCACAAATAGAAGAGTATCTCGATTTTTATGAAGGAGCAGGAGTACAACACCTTGCCTTGGCTACAGACGATATTATTAAAACAGTGGCTCAATTAAAAGCTAGAGGGATAGAATTTTTACCTCCACCGCCACAAACCTATTATGACGATATTCCACAGCGACTGGGTGAGCATATGAAGGTGATGAAAGAAGATATTGAAAAGTTGCAAGAACTTTCTATTCTGGTAGATGCAGATGAAGACGGGTATTTATTACAGATTTTTACTAAACCTTTACAAGACAGACCCACGCTGTTTTTTGAAATCATACAGCGTATGGGAGCAAAAGGCTTTGGAGCAGGAAACTTTAAGGCACTGTTTGAATCTATAGAAAGAGAGCAAGCCCAAAGAGGGACATTATAAAAACATTTAAAATCTGTAAAATGAAATAAAAACTTCGTCTTTTAATATATGAAAAGGCGAAGTTTTTTTAGTTGTATTAATTTTTGGAACGCCATTTGTATATTTATATGCACAAACCATTACCAAAATGAAAAATATAAAAACATATAGTCTCGTAAGTCTTTTTGTGATAACCCTGTTATCTTATCTTTCTTTTTCGGTTCCGCCAGAGCAATTATTAACTACAGAACGTGTAGATAGTTATAAGGCAGGAGAATGGCTCAAGTTTAGAGTGCACTATGGACTTCTTACAGGGGGGTATGCAACAATATCCATAAAAGATGAAATGTATAAAGGAAAAGCAGTACATCATATAAAAGGATTTGGAGAAACTACAGGGGTTGTAGGACTTGCTTTTGGGGTAGAAGATTATTATGAGAGTTGGGTAGATAAAAAGACAGACCTACCCTATAAATTTTTACGTAAAATAGATGAAGGCGGTCACACAAAAAATAAAGTTATAGAGTTTGATCAGGTAAATCATAAAGCATATGTAAAAGACCTTAAACGCAAAAAAGATACAACTATAACTATAAAACCAGGGATTCAAGATATGGTATCTGCAATGTATTACTTGCGCAATAATCTTGATACTTCTAAGTTAAAAGTACAAGATAAGATAGATCTTACAATGTTTTTTGATGGAGAAAACTACCCTTTTAGAATGCGTTTTTTAGGGAGAGAACAAATATCAACTAAGTTTGGAAAAGTAAATAGTCTTAAATTCAGACCTTTAGTAGAAGAGGGTCGTGTCTTTAAAGAGCAAGAAAGTCTTACTATTTGGGTGAGTGATGATAGTAATAAAATACCATTACGTATCAAGGCCGACCTGGCAGTAGGATCTCTCAAAGCAGATTTAAATGCATATAAAGGACTCAAACACCCATTTAAGATCGTCTTTGATTAGTATAATTTGTAAATTGCAAGCTAATATAAATTAAGGATGTGGAGTGCTGTAGATAATATATGTAACTATATGTAAATTCTCCGCTTTCGCGAAAGCGTAAATGAAAAAACCTATACAACCAGACATAGAGAAAATAATTGGGGAACTAGATCATAAGTATGAAAAAATAGATCAAGATCTAGATGATCATCTAGAGGGTTTATTGCAAAGTAAGCCTATTACATACTGGGATTATATTCATACAGATGCGCTCCTCAATTTACAATTACCGCGCACAAACTTTCCAGATGAGAATGTCTTTATAATGTACCATCAGGTTAATGAACTTATCTTTAAGATGGTACTTTGGGAGATAGATCAAGTTGCGCATCATCCAGATCTTACAGTAGATTTCTTTAGCTCACGTTTAGACCGAATAAGTAGGTATTTTGATATGCTTACCAACTCTTTTAGTATTATGGAAAAAGGGATGGATCTAGATCAGTATATGAAATTTAGAAAAACACTCACACCAGCTAGTGGGTTTCAAAGTGCTCAATATCGAAAAATTGAATTTGCAAGCACAGACTTAATTAATCTTATAGATATCCGCTTTCGCGAAAACATAAATCGTAATACATCCTACGAGCACACTCTAGAACATCTGTACTGGCAAGCAGCAGGTAAAGATTATAAGACAGGTAAAAAATCATATTTACTTAAGGAATTTGAAGAAAAGTATAAAAATGACTTTGTTGCATTTACAAAAGAATATAATACTATAAATTTGTATGCAAGATTTAAAAGTTTACCGCAAGAAGCTCAAGAAAATCAGAAACTACGAGAAGCAATGCGTCATTATGACTATACAGTAAATGTTACTTGGGTAATGTCACATTATAATGCTGCAAATCATTATTTAAATAATGGTAAAAAAGTAGTAGAAGCAACAGGAGGAAGTGAGTGGACAAAATATATGCACCCTAAATACCAAAGACGCATTTTCTTTCCAGATATATGGACAGAGCAAGAGCTAGCTCAATGGGGTCAAAATGTGTAATTTTAATAATGAAATGTCTGTGAGATACTATCTGTCCCTATTTTTTTTAATTACTCTTCTATTTTCTTCTTGTGATAAAACTGTAAATGAAGAAGATAACAATCCAGATGAAACTAATGAACCTCCTCCTAAAATTATAAAAGAGTACGGCTATGTACTAGAAGACTATAATGTAATTAGAGATACAGTGCGTTCTGGTGATAGCTTTGGAAAAATACTTTTTGATTCTAAAGTAGATTATGGCACTATAGAAGAAATCACAGATACTGTAAAATCAGTTTTTGACACACGTCGAATAAGGGTAGGAAAACCATACGTACTATTAAAGACTAAAGATACGCTAGAAAAAGCTCAGGTATTTATTTACGAGCAAAATAAAGAAGATTATGTGGTGATAGATTTTCAAGGTAAAGAAGTAGTTGCCGAAGCAAAAAAGCACCCTATTACTATTCATCAAAGAGAAGTGTCAGGTATCATAAATAGTAATTTGTCTTCTACTTTTGATGATCTTGGAGTAAATGTAAACGTTGCATATAAAATGGCAGATATATATGCCTGGACAATAGACTTTTTTAAACTTCAAAAAGGAGATCGGTTTAAATTAATATATGATGAGCGTTTTGTAAATGACAGTATATCTACAGGTATAGGGAAGATTAAAGCTTGTATTTTTGAACACTCTGGAAAAGAGATATATGCATTTAGATTTGAAAATGATTCAATACCTGGAGGCTATGATTATTATGATGAGAAAGGAGCTAACCTACGTAGAGCATTTCTTAAAGGGCCACTTAAGTTTAATAGGATTTCATCTAGATACAATCTTAAAAGGCGTATTAAATATTATGGTTATAAAATTAAACCACATAAAGGAACAGATTTTGCCGGACCCGTGGGAACACCTATTCTAGCTACTTCAGATGGAGTAGTTATAAAGTCTGAGCGCAAAGGAGGTAATGGTAATTATGTTAAAATACGCCATAATGCGACCTATGAAACACAATACTTACATATGCAACGTCGTGATGTAAAAGTAGGAGATTTTGTTAGGCAAGGAGATGTAATAGGGACTATTGGTATGACGGGTAATACAGGAGGTCCTCACGTATGTTACCGTTTTTGGAAAAATGGAAAACAAGTAGATCCTTTTAAGGAAGACTTACCTTCTTCACAAGCTTTAGATTCCTTGTTACTGCCTAAATATGATAGTATACGAGCTCCTTTAGAGCAAAGACTTGAAAATATTGAGTGGCTCTCTTTAGAAGAGATGGGAGCACTTCTTGAAACTCAAGAAGAAAATCTAGAATTATAAATACATTTAACTACTATGAAAAATATAAATCCAACCACCACTACTGCTTGGAAAAAACTTCAAGTGCACTTTCAAGAAACAAAAGATGTGCATCTCAAAGAGTTGTTTGAAGATCAAAACCGCGCAGTAGATTTTACGATACATTGGGAAGATTTTGTAGTAGATTATAGTAAAAACCGTATTACAAAAGATACTCGTGACTTACTTGTAGAGCTTGCTAATGAAGTAGGTTTACAAGATGCAATAGATAGTTATTTTGGTGGTGATGCAATTAATGCAACAGAGGGTCGTGCTGTGATGCATACGGCATTAAGGGATGAGAGTGATACCGCTTTCGCGAAAGCAGAAGTAGATACAGTAAAAAAGGCTATCCAGTCTTTTACTCAAAAAATTATTTCTGGAGATCATAAAGGAACCACTGGAAAGTCTATAACTGATGTAGTAAATATAGGAATAGGAGGTTCTGACCTTGGTCCAGTGATGATCGTCGAAGCACTTCAATATTATAAAAATCATCTTAATACACATTTTGTGTCAAACGTAGATGGAGATCACGTGATGGAAATCATCAAAGAATTAGATCCAGAAACAACTTTGTTTGTTATTGTGTCTAAAACATTTACTACACAAGAAACCCTTAGTAACGCCCGTACGATAAGAAAGTGGTTTGTTGATAAGCTAGATGAAAAAGCAGTAGCAAATCACTTTGTTGCAGTCTCTACTAATCTGGAAGCTATTGAAGATTTTGGGATAGTATCTTCTAATGTTTTTCCTATGTGGGAATGGGTTGGTGGGCGTTTTTCATTATGGAGTTCTGTAGGTTTATCTATAGCCCTTGCGGTAGGATATGATCATTTTGAACAATTACTACACGGAGCCTTTAAAATGGATACTCATTTTAAAACAGCTTCTTTTGATAAAAACATACCAGTAATTACAGCACTTTTAAGTGTATGGTATAATAATTTTTATAAAGCACAAACAGAAGCGATCATTCCATATACTCAGTATTTACATAGATTGCCTGCATATCTACAACAAGCTATTATGGAAAGTAATGGTAAAAGTGTAGATCGTAATGGAGAAGAAGTGGCTTATGAAACAGGGACTATTATTTGGGGAGAGCCTGGGACAAACTCACAACACGCTTTTTTTCAACTCATTCATCAAGGAACAAAATTGATCCCTGCAGATTTTATAGGTTTTAGAAAATCATTACATAATAATACAGACCATCACGATAAGTTAATGGCAAATTTCTTTGCTCAAACGGAAGCCTTGATGAATGGAAAGACAAAAGCTCAGGTTATTGAAGAGTTAACTATAAGTGAGGTTTCTCGAGATCGTATAGATGTTCTATCTCCTTTTAAAGTGTTTACTGGAAATAAACCAACCACCACAATACTAGGAGAAAAGCTTACTCCAAAAAGTTTAGGAAGTTTGATTTCTATGTATGAACATAAAATATTTGTACAGGGAGTAATTTGGAATATTTATTCTTATGATCAATGGGGGGTAGAGTTAGGAAAGCAGTTAGCAACAAAAATTCTTAAAGATTTTGATCAGATAAGTAGTGCTTCTCACGATGTTTCTACAATGCACTTGTTAAAGTATTACAAAAACTCTTAAATAAATAAAAATATCCTAAAAAATAGGACTTAAGAATGATTACTATATGGTTATTAAAAGGTTTAATTTAAGTATTCATAATAATATGCTAAAGCAAATAAGTTAACCTTGAGTTAATCTTGAAAAGTTAAGTTTTTAGCTAGTTTTGTGCTAGCTAATTATAACATTATTATGAAAAAACTCAAACTTTTACCATTGATTGCTATGCTTTTTATGAGTATTGCATCATTTGCTCAAGGGGTAACTACCAGTGCTATTTCTGGTCGTGTTCTTGACAATACAGGAGCTTTGCCTGGAGCAAACATTGTCGCAACTCACGTTCCTACGGGAACTGTATATGGAGCAGTGACAGATTTTGACGGGTTTTACCGTCTTACAAACCTTAGACCTGGAGGTCCATATAATGTGGTTATCTCTTATGTTGGTTTTGAAGATTACGCATTAAATGGTTTTTCTTTAACATTAGGAGAAACTAAGCGTGTTACTGCAACATTATCTGAATCTCAAAACGCTCTTGATGAAGTAGTGATTACTGCTCAAGCAAATGGTCTGTTTGATTCAAATAAAACAGGATCTGAAACTTCAATAGGTCAGAAAAAAGTTGAAGCATTACCTAACATTTCAAGATCTATTTCTGATTTTGCGCGTTTAACACCAGAAGCACAAGTACGTGGTGATAATCAATTATCTATTGCTGGTCAAAACAATCGTTATAATGCATTGTATGTAGATGGGGCTGTAAATAATGATGCATTTGGATTGTCTGGTTCTGGAACAAACGGAGGTCAGACTGGAGTAAACCCAATATCTATTGATGCGATTGAATCTTTTCAAGTTAACGTTGCTCCTTATGATGTGACAATTGGAGGATTTGCGGGAGGTGCAATAAGTGCAGTAACAAAGTCTGGTTCAAATAAATTTGAAGGTTCTGCATACTATCTTTTTAGAAATCAAGATTTAGCCGGTAAGACTCCTGGTGATTTTGATGATGATGATGATAGAGAAAAACTTGCAGAATTTACTGCAAATACATTCGGTATTAGAGCAGGAGGTCCTATTATTAAGGACAAACTTTTCTTCTTTGTAAACTATGAAGGTCAAAATGATGAAACTCCTCAGCCATTTAATGCGGGTGATTATGTAGGAGATTCTGGAACAGCAGGGCTTGATAGTTTTAGTAATTTTTTAGTAAGTGAGTATGGCTATAATCCAGGAACATTTACTAATAATACGACAACTTTAAAAAGTAATAAAATACTTTTTAAAGTTGATTGGAATATTAATGAAAATCATAAGCTTTCATTTAGAAACAATTTAGTACAAGCCGATTTTTTTGGCATAGGAAGTTCTAGTTCTAGAACAATAAACTATACAGGTACTGCTCAAAATTTTGAATCAAATACGAACACAGCTTCATTAGAACTTAATTCTACATTCGGAAATAAATATTCAAATAGATTTATTTTTGGATATACAAGAGTACGTGATGATAGAGGAATAAATGGAGATCCATTTCCTTTTATAGAAATTAGAGATGGAGATGCTACTATTTTTGCAGGTTCAGAACGTTTTTCTACTGCAAACTTATTAGAACAAGATATTTTTACATTGACAAACAACTTCCAAATTTTTAAAGGAAGACATTCTATCACATTAGGAACTCACAATGAATATAGTTCTGTTAAGAATGTATTCTTTGGACGTAACTTTGGGGAGTATACTTATAACACTCTTGAAGATTTCTTTAATGACGAAGCAAATGAATATAGAAGTAGTTATTCACTTCTTGGAGGAGTAGGAGATGATTCTGTAGGTGCTGCAGAGTTTGATTTATTTCAATTAGGATTCTATGCTCAAGATGAGGTGCAACTTTCAGAAACATTTAAATTAACAGGAGGTTTACGTGTAGATCTCCCTATTTGGGATGATGGTCGTGGTAATGACGATTTTAACACTAGAACAGTAGGCCTTTTAGAAGCTGCTGGAAAAGATTTACAAGGAGCACGTGTTGGGCAAGGGCCTAGAACTTCTGCTCATATTTCTCCTAGATTAGGGTTCAATTGGGATGTAAAGGGAGATAAAACAACTCAGGTAAGAGGAGGTTTAGGGATGTTTACTTCTAGAATACCATTAGTTTGGCCTGGAGGAGCTTATAATAATACAGGAACTGTCGTGGCAAATACTAGAGTTTTTAATGGAAACGCTGGTGTGCCTGATAGTGCATTTCAATTTAACCCAGATATTAACACTCAATTTAGAGAAGAGGGTGAATTTCAAGGAAACATTGACTTACTTGCAGAAGACTTAAAACTTCCTCAAGTATTTAAGAAGAGTATAGCTGTTGATCAAAAGTTAGGTGCTGGCTTTACGATTTCTGGAGAAATTTCTCATAGTGAAGTAATAACAGGTCTTCAGTTAGAGAATTTAAACCTAGAAGGAGTTCAATTTAGAACTACTGGAGCGGGAGCTAGAGATAATTTTGGAGGTGTAGAAGTAGATGATACATATGGAGGGATTTTCTTAATTTCTAATACTAATGATGGAGAAGCCTTTAACGGATCATTTACAGTTGCAAATAATTTTTATTCATCTATAGTAGATGTTAGATCTTCTGCAACATATTCTTATGGGCGTTCTACGACTGTGTTTGAAGGAACTTCTTCTCAAAACATATCTAACTGGGCATTTAATGAAAGTGTAAATGGATCTAATAATTTAGGAACATCAGTTTCAGATTTTAGTCAAGGCCATAGAACACTTGCAAATGTAGTAGTAGATCTTAAGTGGACAGATGATATTAAAACTACAATTGGTCTTTTCTATGAAGGAGCAGAAGGAACACCTTTTAGTTATGTTGTAGGAGGATTCAGAAGTGATGGTCTTATAGATGATTCTGGAGAATCTTTTACAGCATTACCATTTATTCCTGCTACTTTTGAAGATGCAAATTTAATTGATGATGTAGATCGTGATGGAAATGTTGTTGCTACAGCAGAAGAGCAGTATGCAGCGTTTGATGCATTTATAGAAAGTGATGAATATTTAAGAGATCGTAGAGGTCAATTTGCACAACGTAATAGAAATAGAGCGAGATGGAGTCACGTAGTAGATCTTAAGTTTGCTCAAGATTTTGCAATCAAGTTCGGTGAGAATAAACACGCCTTCCAAGTATCTGCAGATATCTTTAACTTTACAAACTTGTTAAATAAAGACTGGGGTAGAAGATTTTTTACAAGTGGGTTTGATACAGCAACACTTGTTGAATTTGAAGGCTTTGCAGCAGATGGAACAACACCACAGTTTACATTTAATGATGGTGTAGAAGGAGGTTTAAATCAGATAGATGATTCAGGATTTAATTCATCAAGATGGCAAATGCAAATAGGATTACGTTATATATTTAACTAATTTTAGATTGTAAAAATTATCTAAAGTATTTTTTTAAAAGCCGCTACTGTTTTTCAGTAGCGGCTTTTACATTTATGGCTATCTTTGAAACTATAAACCTATTAAATAAAAAATATGTATTCTGTAGTTCAGTTTGTGCATTCGTATTGGGCATATCTTGTAGTAATTGTATTAGTTGTCGCTACCATAAATGCATTGACAAAATTCTTCGGTAAAAAAGAATATGGAGGTCGTGATATGAGCTTTGCTCTTTTTACACTCATTACAATGCATATCCAGTTGCTTATAGGGCTTACACTATGGTTTGTATCTCCTAACGGTCTTTCTGCGATTAGAGCAAATGGTATGGGTGGTTTGAGTAATGCTGCTAGGCAACTTGCAGTAGAGCATCCTTTTCTAATGATTATTGCAGTTGTGCTAGTTACAGTAGGATATTCAAAACATAAAAAAGAACGTCTCTCTACACCTAAATTTAAGAAAATAGCTATTTTCTATACCTTAGCGCTTATTGCGGTAATGGCTATCATTCCTTGGGGACAATGGTTTTAGAAAATGTGTAAAGTATATTATTACGCTTTCGCGAAAGCAAAATAATAGTACAATAAAAATGCTCAAAACGATATCATTTTGAGCATTTTTTATAATGAGAAACGTTAATTAAATTTCTTTAATTAAAAACACATACACAGGATAATGATCACTGTAACCGCCAGTATATCCTCCATTTGCAAAGCTTCTGTATGGATAGCCTTTGTAACGACCTTTTGGATTACTTAAGTAATTTTTGTTGTAAATACCAGCTTTGTAATATCGTAAAGAGCTAAAGTCTTTTTCAAGTAATGGGGCCGAAATGATAATCTGGTCAAAAAGATTCCAACTGTCTCTATATGCTAATGTACCTATACCTTTTTTAAACATAGGTTCCATAGGATTATAAAGCATTTTATCTTTTATTTTATCACGATCTGCACTAGCTTTCATTACTTTTTTAACGCTAGGACTTGTGGGGTCATCATTAAGATCTCCCATTGTGATAATCTTTGCATACGGATCATTGCTCTGAAGACTATCTATAAGTTTCATATTAAGAGCAGCAGCAGCCATACGCTTTTTACGACTACGAGACTCTCCTCCAGAACGAGATGGCCAGTGATTTACAATGATGTGTATTTTATCTCCATCTAACAACCCAGAAACTAGAAGTTGATCACGTGTGTAGACACGTTTGTTAGAATCATTATTGTCATAAATAAACAATTCGTGTTTACTGATGTTGGTGGGTTTAAATAAAGACTTTTGATACATAAGAGCTACATCTATACCACGTCTATCGGGAGAGTCAAAATGGGCGATTCCATAATCTTTAGGTAATAATTGAGGATCATTTGCAAGTGCTTCGACTGTCTTTCTGTTTTCTATTTCTGCTAGACCTATAATTGCAGGTGCATTTTGAGCAACATCTGTTCCTATTTCAGAAATTACACGTGACATTTTAGAAACCTTGTCGGCATATATCTCTTCTGTCCAGTGGTCTTTACCATCTGGAGTACGATCATCATCAAAAGTGTTAGGATCATTTTCAGTGTCAAAGAGGTTTTCTACATTATAAAATGCAACGGTATGTACGCGATACGACTTTTTTTCTTGTGCTTTTGCAAAAGCAGATACAAGCATAATGATTACTATAACCTTGTATTTTAAGTTCTTCATTTTATGGTGTGTTATCTTTATGTAAAGTATTATTCATAGAGCGTGCCAAAGGTAATGAAATGTTAGATTTTAAGTACTTTTGCAAAATAATTATAACGGTTTCTTAATATAAACTGTTTAATAAAACTAATTTACTAAATCATATGAAGCAATTTACATTAAGTCTTGTCTTTCTACTTCTGAGCATAACTGCTTGGTCTCAAGTACAAGTGACAGGTACTGTGATTGATGCAATCACAACAGAGCCGCTTCCTGAAGTTACAGTAAGTATCGAAGGAACATCGGCAGAAACGATTACTCAATCCTCAGGAATTTTTAAACTTGACGGACTAGGTATGGAAGGGGATTTAATCCTTGTAGTTTTTAAAAGTGGCTATATCACAAAAAGACTACCTGTTATACTTCTTGAAGGTCAGGTAATAGATATGTCAAACATAACGTTAGATATTGATATTTCTGCAGAGCAACAGCAAATAGGCCTTATTTCATTATCAGATAACGATCTCAATGGTGATGATGATAATGCTGGAGGTATAAATGTATCCGGGTTACTTTCTGCAGGTCGTGATGTGTTTTTGAGTGCTGCCGCTTTTGATTGGAGTGCCACTTTTTTTAGACCTCGTGGGTTAGATAATCAAAATGGTAAAGTGTTAATTAATGGTGTAGAAATGAACAAACAAGACACCGGTAGACCACAATGGAATAACTGGGGAGGTCTTAACGATGCCCAGCGTAATCGTGAGTTTGCACAATATCTTACACCAAGTGATTATAGCTTTGGAGGTCTAGCAGGAACAACTAATATCATAATGAGAGCCTCTCAAGAACGTAAGGGAGGTCGTATTTCATATGCAGCAAGTAATAGATCATACCAAGGTAGAATTATGGCAAGTTATAATTCTGGACTTGCAGCCGATGGTTGGGCATATAGTATATTATTAGGTAGAAGATTTGGTAATGAAGGTTTTGTAGATGGTACTATTTATGATGCAAACTCAATGTACATTTCTGCAGAGAAGAAAATAAATGATAAGCATAGTCTTAATTTTTCTGGTTTTTATACTCCTAATCGTCGTGGTAGATCTGCTTTTCTTACACAAGAACAGTTTGATCTAAAAGGGCGTAAGTATAACCCTAACTGGGGATATCAAGATGGAGAACAACGCAATACCCGTATTCGTAATGTGGAAGAACCTGTGTTTATGCTTAATCACTACTGGGATATTAGTGAGAATACAAGTATTAACACAAATGTTGCATATCAATTTGGAACCGTTAGAAATAGCCGTATAGACAATGGTAGTCTTCGTAATCCAGCACCTAATTACTACCAGCTACTACCTAGTTTTGCATTACAAGATCCTAATCCAACAAATTTTGATTTTAGAAATGCTTTCTTATTACAACAAGATTTTATTAATGATGGTCAGTTTGATTGGAACGCAATATATGAGGCAAATAATAATGGAGGTAATTCTAATGTTATTTTGCAAGATGATGTTATTGCAGATGATCAAATAACAGCTAATATTATTGTAAATTCTAGAGTTACAGATAATATATCTGTTGATGGTAATTTGAGTTATAGAAATCTTCACAGTGAAAATTATGCACAAGTGCGTGACCTTTTAGGAGGAGAAGGTTTTTTAGATATTGATAATTTTTCTGTGAGTGAAAGCCAAGATGGTCAAGATGGTAATCTTGCTCAAAGTGATGTTCGTAATCCTAACCGTGTAGTTGTAAAAGGGGACCGCTATAAATATAATTATGAAATAGATGCAAATGTGGTCTCTGGATTTGCTCAAGCAAAGTTTAAATACAACAAAGTAGATTTTTATCTTTCTGGAACAGGAAGTAACACAACATATCAGCGTAATGGTTTATTTGAAAATGGAAATTTCTTAGGTAATCGTTCTTTTGGTGAAAGTGAACAACTTTCATTTACTAATGGAGGTGTAAAAGCAGGAGCAACCTATAAAATATCTGGACGTCATTTACTTGATGTTAATGGAGGTTACTATAGTACAGCTCCAGTAATACGTAATAGTTTTAGTAACGCACGTCAAAACAATGATGTTGTAATAGGTCTTGAAAGTGAGAAAGTACAATCGTTAGATCTTAGTTATATTTTTAGATCTCCTATTGTTAAAGGACGTTTTACAGCATTTTATTCTGGATTTCAAGATGGAACAGATATAGGATTCTTCTTTACAGAAAATGCCATAGCTGGAGCAGAAGCTGCATTTGTTCAAGAGGTAACTACTAATATAGAAAGAAGAAATATAGGAGCAGAGTTAGGTGTAGAAGCACAGGTGCTTCCTACTCTTAAGTTAAAGGCTGCTGCTTCTGTGGGACAATATACCTTTGCAAATAATCCAGATATATATTATACATCTGATGATTTTGATGGTGCAGTCACTTTTGGAAATGGTACAGCTGCGCTAGAAGATCTTCACGTGGCTAGTGGACCAGAACGTGCATATCAAATAGGGTTTGAATATCGTGACCCAGAATTTTGGAACTTTAGCCTTACTACAAATTACTTTTCAAATGCATATCTTGATGTGAGTAATTTAAGACGTACGACAAACTTTGCACAAGATATAGATGGTCAAATATTTAACGATTATGATCCTGATGTGGCAAGAGAACTTTTAAAACAAACTCAAATAGACGATTACTTTTTAGTTAATGTGACTGGAGGAAAATCTTGGAGAGTTGGAGATTATTTTATCGGTTTTTTTGCAACCATAAACAATGTTCTTAATGAAAACTATATAACAGGAGGTTTTGAAGATAGTAGACGTGCAAATTTTAGAGATCAATTAGAAGAAGCTCAAAGAGATACTCCTATTTTTGGAGATAGACTATTCTTTGGTTCTGGGACAACATACTACTTTAATGCATACGTGCGCTTTTAATAACATAGAATAAGAAGAAATTTATATTATGAAAACAATAAAATTAACTCAAGTATTTCTGGCTCTTTTAGCCCTAGTTACGATCACAGGTTGTGTAAATGATGATGATTTTGCAACGCCTGATCTTACAATAGAAGAACCTCAATTAGATGGAGAAATAATTACAATTACTGCTGTTGAAGGGGTTTTGTTACAAGCAATTCTTGATGGTGAAAATAGCATCACATTTGAAGGTACAAATGCATATCTAGAAGGTTATGTGATATCTAGTGATGAGTCAGGAAATTGGTTTGAAGAAATAATCATTCAAGATGAGCCTAGTAATCCTAATAGAGGAATTCGTATACTTATAGATGAAAGTCCGTTATTTACTACCTATGAAATAGGTAGAAAAATCTTTATTAAACTTGATGGACTAACAGCAGGCTTCGGCAATGGAGTGTTATCTTTAGGTTTTTTAGAAGGTAATTTTTTAGAAAAAATACCTGCGCCTCTTCAATTTGAACTTATTCAACGTTCTTCTGAGATTGAAGAAATTATTCCTTTAGAAGTTTCCATTAGTGATTTTGACGATACTTTGGAGAATTTATTTATTACTTTATCAGATGTTCAATTTTCAAGAGAAGAAGTGATAGATGCATCTTTAACATTTGCAGGTGAGCCGTTAGATGAGTTTGATGGAGAACGTACAATCTTTAGTTGTGAGACGCAACAAACAGCTATTTTAAGTACAAGTACTTTTGCAGATTTTAAATCGCAAGCATTACCTACAGGAAGAGGTACAATATCAGGAGTCCTTACTCGTAATTTCTTTGGAGATACATTTAACATTGTTGTAAACGATATTTCTGATATAGCATTTGATGATGATACACGTTGTGATCCAGTAGAGATAGATTGTGGTTTAGCAACAGCAGCTGGATCGAGTATTCTTTTTGAAGATTTCTTCGAGACTCAATCTACAGGAAATGCTATTTCGGGTAATGGATGGACAAATTTTCAAGAAGCGGGCTCAAGAACTTGGGAAGCTTTTTCAAGTACAGGTCAAAATGCATCATTAGGTATATCTGCTTCAGTAGGGTCATTTATGTCTGGTGATGACTCAACGATTGCGTGGTTAGTGACTCCAGAAATTGATTTTGTATCTGAAGAAGGAGAAACATTACAATTTCAAACATCAAATAGCTTTTCTGATGGAAGTACATTAGATATTTTATTCTCAAGCGATTGGGATGGAGTGCCAGCAAACATACCTAATGCGACTTGGGATGTATTACCTTCTGCAACTGTAGTAGATGATGCAGATTTCTTTGGAGATTGGATCTCATCTGGTATTGTAGATCTATCTTGTGTAGAAACTACGGGTTATATTGCATTTAGATATATAGGCTCTGGAGATGCAGATTTTGATGGAACTTATGAGCTTGATGAAATAGAGATTAATGCAAATTAATATTTGTGAGCTTCACGCTTTCGCGAAAGCGTGATTAAAAATCATATAAAAAGCCCTGTCATTTGTATAATGATGGGGCTTTTTTAACTATGATTTAAGGTAAATTGTTAATAGGGGCTAAACTAGTTTTTCTATAAAAAATAGGAATAATTATGTTTCAATAAATAAATCTGAAAGAAGAATTTGATAAGAGAAAATAATGTATGCATAGAATAATTAATTCAAAATAGTTTCAAAACATCAATAAATGAATAGTGTGCTTGAATATAGTTCTATTAATAATGAGATTGTATTTCTAGATAACTCTCTTTTTGGATTAATAAACTAAATTATTGTAGAGAGTGTAAACTAAACTCTGTCTGGTTAAAATTTTAGTTTAATTTTAATCAGATATTATGACAATGTAGGCTTCCCTAGAAATGAAGACTTACCCTTTTTGAAGACTTACCCTTTTTGTAGGCTTCCCTAGAAATGTAGGCTTCCCTAGAAATGAAGGCTTCCCTGTTTTTCATACAGTTTAAAAATCAATTATTTTTAGATTATGAAAAAAAGCAGATTTAGTGAGGCACAGATAGTATCTATGCTTCAGCAGTACGATTCAGGAATGAAGGTTGTCGACATTTGTCGAGAA
>CALKZS010000083.1 GCA_938002835.1 uncultured Dokdonia sp.
AAATATGTTTTATTATGGATATTTTTAAGGGTCAAAATCTCCTAGAGTTCTCTGATCGATTCAAAACGGATCTAGATTGCAAGGAATATCTAGCATCAATTAAGTCAAAAAAAGACTTTATATGTACTCGATGTAATCATATTGAATCTGCAACGGCAAATACGTTATTTCATAAGGTTAAATTTGGGGTTAGAAAAGCTTTTTTTATCTGTTTTGAAATGGCAACCTCTACTAAAAGTTTATCAGCAAGTTATATTTCTGTTCGTTATGGTGTTACTGAAAAAACGACTCGACTTTTTATGCATAAGGTTAGAGAAGCAATGTCCTCAAGTGGTAACAATCCTATGAATTGGAATGTTCACGTGGACGAATTTGTCCTTGGAGGGAAGGATTAAGGTAAAGTAGGAAGGAGCTATGATGCTAAGAAAAAGAAAGCTGTCACAGCTGTAGGATAGTAATCTAAACAGATATTTTAATGAATTCTGTTTTAGAATTAATAGATCACAGAGCAAATCAACTATATTCAATAATCTAATAACAAAAATGGTCATAGCTGATAAAATAAACCAATCAGAATTGATATGTAATTAACTATTGACTTCTATAAAATAAATTACAATTTCATAATTTATTCTAACTAAAATCTTTAAATTGATATTAATCACATTATGAATATCAATTTATGACCTAGATGCAAAATACTTGTAAGTGTTTTATAGTATTTTCGTCTATGATTTCGCAATAGCGCAACAAACCACTTGATATGGACAAAGAGGGCATTATACAAAATATTTTGGCTCATAAAACACAACCTAATTTAGATTTTAGGTTGAAAGAAAAAACAGAAGCTTTTACTGAAAGACTTTTTTACACACTTTTTGATGTACAAACTCCTGTTGCTGAAAATTTAGAACTTCTTGAAAAAGATTTTGATACACTTGTAAATCTTGCGTGCTGGAAGACATCAAAGCCTTGTTCTAAACTTTGGGAGAATTATGTTGAAGAAATACCTGAACTACTAGAAAAACTAAATCGTGATGCACAAGCATTTATAAATAGTGATCCTGCTGCGAGCTGTATAGAGGAGATATATCTTGCTTATCCTGGTTTTTTTGCAATAGCTATCTATCGATTTGCTCACGAACTATACAATTACGGTTTCCCTCTTGTCCCTCGCTTAATGACAGAATACGCTCATAGTAAAACAGGTGTTGATATTCATCCAGGAGCTCAGATAGGAAATTCATTTTTTATAGATCACGGCACTGGGGTTGTTATAGGAGAAGCCTCTATCATAAAAGATTATGTGCGTATATATCAAGGAGTTACTCTTGGAGGGCTTTATGTTGCTATGAATTTAAGAAAAACAAAAAGACATCCTACTATTGAGAGTAATGTTACCATTTATGCAAACGCTACTATTTTAGGAGGTAAAACAATTATAGGCGAAAATAGTATTATAGGGGGCAATACATTTATCACTGAAAGTATCCCACCTAATTCTAAAGTATATGCCTCTTTAGATATCAAAATAAAATCAGTAACAGATGCCTTATAGTTTATTTAGTCTTATAGGTAATACACCTCTTGTAAAATCAAGTGTACTTAATACAAATCCTAATGTTGATCTCTATTTTAAATTAGAAGGACAAAACCCTGGAGGAAGTGTTAAGGACAGAGCCGCTTATAATATGATAAAGCAAGGCCTAGAAAATGGTAATTTCACTAAAGAAACTAAAATCATTGAACCTACTAGCGGTAATACAGGTATCGCACTTGCTATGGTAGCAAGTGTTTATGGGTTAGATATAGAACTTGTAATGTCTGAAAACTCTACTAAAGAACGTGTACAAACAATGCGTGCTTATGGAGCAAAAGTAACACTCACCGATGGCAATAAAGGGATTATTGGAGCAAGAGATTATGCTGAAGAAAAAGTGAAAAATGAAGGATTCTTTATGTTTGACCAATTTAGCAATAATCATAACTGGCAAGCCCATTATGGGTCTACTGGTCCAGAAATTTGGAGAGATACAAATCATAAAGTAACACATTTTGTTTCTGCTATGGGAACTACAGGTACTATTATGGGAACTTCTACATATTTAAAAGAACAGAATAGAGACATCCAGATTGTGGGAGTACAACCTACAGATGGATCTAGTATTCCTGGAATTAGAAGATGGCCTCAAGAATACCTTCCTAAGATATTTAACCCCTCTAAAGTAGATCGTGTGATTGATGTAAGTCAAGCAGAAGCAGAAGATATGTCTAAACAACTTGCTGCAAAAGAAGGATTATTTTGTGGTATTAGCAGTGGTGGAGCAGCTATTGCAGCACTAAAACTTGCAAATGAATTAGAAAGTGGTATAATAGTATCTATTATTTGTGATCGTGGTGATCGCTATCTATCATCTGGAATTTTAGGACAATAGAATTTTTTATTTTAATTGATACTTATACCCTACTCCTATTGCAAATGCATTATCATTAATATTTGAAGTATCAGCACCTATAATTGTATTAAAACTCCCATATTTTTCAGTATCATAGCCTAACTCTAGGTAACTCAGTATTTTCTTTTCTCGTTCTGGAAAAGGTGTTGCATATGTACCTAGATTTATTAAATATGTGAGTTTAGTCTGGAAATTAATTTTACCAAAACATCCATTAACTCCAAGGTGATGAGCAATACTTCGATTATTAAATGCTCTGCCATTAACTCTTGTTGGATCTACAAAAGGTAAACCTATTGTAGTACCTTCATACGTCCATCCAGAAGTATACACACTATTTACAAAATAGTTATCTCCCCCGCTTTGTTGATTTAAACCTATTGTAGCTCGCGGACTTCCACTTTGAGAAACCGTTTGTACATATTCATATAAAATTCCTTTAATCCACTTATACTTTTTGGGTATTATATACAAACCCCAAACACCATCGGGAAAATTATTAAGTTCTCTTCCTGACCTATCTTCAAATAATGAATTATGATATAGAGAGTAATGTATATTTTCTTTATCTAGATCATAGCTTATTTCATAAGATCCTAAATGATTTCCTAAAGCATTAATCGTTTCATTAGGGTTATCAATACCCACACCATTCTGACCAGAAAAAACTCTTAAATAATCTTTAAAAGAACTAGGTAATTTTTGCCCATCTGCTGTTGTTCCAGCCCATTGCGCATAATGCCTCAATCCCACGTGCAAAGCGCTTTTGTTAGAAAAATTCCACCCTAAAGTAAGTCGTTTGTAATGAATATTTGTGTCTTTTGTTCCTCTTTCATCATTAAGTCTATAATGTCCAAACTCTGCAGCGATATCTAGTTTTTTTCCTAAAGGAATGGTTTTAGAAACAACTTCTACTCCTGGAATTGCTCTTGTATTCCCCGTCCATAAAATATTATTATTAATGGTCGATAATCCATTTTTTGTAGGCTCTACACTTTTTGCACCAGCAGTGATTTTAAACCATTTATTAGCATATTCAAGGTATAAATCACCACGTTGAACATTTTCTCTAAAACCATCTCTAGCAACAGTTCCTAAGCCTATTCTCAAAGAATCTGTAGGAGAGAAATTGTATTGCGCTTTCGCGAAAGCGAGAACTCCCACCTCGCTATTTTCACTTAAAAACCCATTGGTGTTTGTAAATGCCCAGAATGGCAATACATCTGTGCCCAAAAACGCTTTAGAAGTAATATTACCTGTAACTTCTACAGTCTCCTGAGAAATACTTATTACAGAAATAAATAATATAAAAAACGGCAGTATTCTTTTCTTCATAAAATTCTAAAAATGGAAAGGTAGCATAATCTTATTAAAAACAATTATTTTTGAATTTATGTTTGGATTATTTAAGAAAAAAATACTTTTTAAAGATATTTGGAGTGGTACTCCAGAAATGCATTGTCACGTATTACCGGGAATTGATGATGGTGCCAAAAATGTAAACCTTAGTGAACAATTATTACAAAAATATGCTTCCCTAGGTTGTACTAAAATAATAGCAACACCTCATACAATGGGAGGTATTTATAATAATACCCCAGAATCTATAAAAACTGCATTTGAATCTATTGTAGATACTTCTGGAATTACTCTCTCCTACTCTTCTGAATATATGCTAGACGATAATTTTGAAAAATTACTTAAAGAAAAAAAGCTTATTCCTCTATTTGATAAGTTTCTTTTAGTTGAAATGTCTTTTTTTCAGCCTCCAGAAAATCTTTATGAACAATTATTCAAGATAGGTTCTCAATCTTTTATTCCTATAATGGCGCACCCTGAAAGGTATGCATATTATCACGGTAAATATGAAACATATATTGAATTAAAAAAGAAAGGGTGTCTATTACAACTTAATGCTTTATCGTTAACTAAACATTATGGGGATTTTGTTCAAAAAACAGCTTTTAAATTACTAGAAGATGGTCTCTATGATTTTATAGGTACTGATACTCATCGCATTGATCATTTAGAAAAAATTGAAGCAATGTTGGTGCCAGAAAAGTATAAGAGCGAATTACAGCGGATATGTTATAAGACAAAGAATGTCTTTATGTAATTTTTATAACTATGTATTTTTTTTACGAATCTTGATCATCTCCCAGTCTTTAGGACAGATTTGTCATTAAATTAAGTTCTGATTAGTATTCATTTAAGCTGCTTTTTGTTGTTTGATCAAATACCTTTTAAAAGGTATTTGATTGTCAATTCCTTGGTGTCTTCTTTGGGTGTTATAATATTTAAAATAATCTTTGAGCTGTTTATACAAATCGATTCCTGAGTCTGGAGGATTTGGATAAACACTTTCATATTTAACACTTCTCCATAGGCGTTCTATAAATACATTATCAATAGCTCTTCCTTTTCCATTCATACTAAGTTTAATATCGTTAGATATGGCTACTAGATACATAAATCCTTTTTCATAGGAATATAAGTAATATCTGTTACGTTTAGCACCTTTAAAACAGTGATGTGTATAATGCTCATCCATTAATCGCATTAATTTCAGATTCAAAGCACTCTCGCCTCTAGGCTTATAATACATACCTGAGCGATGTATTTGAGTACGTTACACTATTTTACAATACTTAAGATAGAATGATCCTTGCTTATCATTGCTCTTCTCTCTTTGATGGGCTTCATCGCAAGGCATTCTTTAAAAAATCAAGCTCAA
>CALKZS010000084.1 GCA_938002835.1 uncultured Dokdonia sp.
ACACTCAAAACCTAATGGAGGCGATGTCTTATAATTTGTACAGAAGTCCAGGGATACTTGCGTCTAATTCTAAAAATTAAGAGAAAATGAGCCTTAAAAACACTCATTTACGCCCTAAAACTAAAATGAAATTGAAAAATCAACTAAGTTTTGAACAAAAAAAATAAAAAATAAGAAGCCTTCTAGTCTAACTAATCTTTTGCAACGGTCTCCCATTGTGTGTCTGTAATTACTTCTGCTTCATACGTAAAAGTGACAAGAGGTATTGTAAAAGAAAATATAATGGCAGCAAGTAAATAGAATCGTTTAAACTGATGCATTACTTTGCTCTCTAATACAATCTTGTAGAAGCCAAATAGTATACCAAGGCAGAGCGTGCTTTTTATGAGGTAGATGGCTATCATTATTTTTGAGCTTTAAGTTGATTTTCTATAATTTCTTTTAACTCTTCTAGTTCCTTTTGCGAAAGATTAGTCTCTCTCGTAAAGAAAGAAGCAAACTGTCCAGCACTATCATTAAAGAAATTTTTAATAATACCGTTTACGTGCTTTGAAAAATAATCTGTTTTCTTAACAAGTGGGAAGTATTCTCTTGATCTTCCAAATTGCTGGTACCCTACAAATTTTTTATCCTGCATACGTTTAAGCAACGTAGCAATTGTGGTTGTTGCAGGTTTTGGGTCTGGATATGCTTTTATGAGATCCTTCATAAAGGCTTTTTCTTGTTTCCAGAGCAGTTGCATTAATTGTTCTTCGGCAGTTGAAAGTGACATATTGCTCTACAGGTTTAGAATATATTCTACATTTGTAGAGTGTGTTTTTTTGTTATAAATATGCTTTCGCGAAAGCATAAAATATTTAAAGTCAAGAGTATTATAATTACTGATACTCATCTGTATATGGGTTTTACTAGGTAAATAGATAGTTTTACTCATAATTACTACACTGGTAGCAAGAAAGACCTTATTTTTATACATATAATTATTTAAATACTAGAGATGCGCACAATAATTTTTTTATGTTGCTTGCTTTTTATAGGCTCAATATATGCTCAAGAAAAGAAACTTATTACCACTCCTAAAGAAGTTACAGTATACCTTCAGTCTGCTAAAGTTGTAGAAGATGGCTCTGTGACATTAAGTAAAGGAAAAAATACGATTACTATTGCAAGTTTGTCTAATTATATAGATGTAAACACTTATCAAATAGGTTTAAGCAGTGGTGCTACGTTGTTATCTGTAACACCTGGTAATAATTATTTAAAAGATGAGGTTTTTTCAAAAGAAGAACAAGAATTAATAGATAAACAGGAGTCTTTAACTCGTGAGATTAAGTTTAAAGATGCAGAAGATAAAGCGCTCGCTGGTGAGCTTACACTCATAGAAGAAAACAGAAAAATTGGTAATTCCAGTGAAGGGTGGTCTACTACTCAACTCTCTGAGCTTGCTGCTTTTTATGCAAACCGTATTCCGCAAATAAGTAGAAAACGAATTTTACTACAAGAAGAGCGTGATAATTTACGTAAAGAGCTTAACAAAGTTAATTCTCAATTACAAGAGGCAATTTCATACAAAAATCTTAATAACCAAGAAGTAGTGTTAGAGATCGAGGCATCTAGAAATATGACAAGCACCATAGAGGTTACTTATGTAGTAAATAATGCTGGGTGGCAACCTCTATATGATATACGAGCAGAGTCTCTTGATGCACCTTTATCTTTAATAACAAAAGGAAGAGTGTATCAAAATACAGGTAAAGATTGGAATAATGTAACTATGAAAGTTTCTACCTATAGACCTAAGAGCAATCAAAACCGTCCTATTTTAAACCCTTTTTATATAAAAGAATATGTTTCTTATAACTATTCTTCAGAAATGGATGAAATAACAGTAGAGGAAGTTGCGGCACCAGTTCAGATGGAAAGAAAACGAACGATGAATTCTATGCAACATAGAAAAGCAGAAGCGTTAAGTGATGTTGCAGTAACGCAAGTATTAGAACAACAATTTAACGCTGTTTATGTACTTAATTCAAAACAATCTATCTCATCTTCTGGTAAAGGACAAACTATTATACTAGATAATAAGAAGGTAGATGCAGAGTATGTCTACCATACAGTTCCAAAACTAAAACAAGATGTCTTTTTACTAGCCAAAATAAAAAACTGGCAATCTCTAAATTTATTATTGACAGAGGCAAACATTTATTTTGAAGGAAATTTTATAGGAAAGACTACTATAAACCCTAATTACCTAAAAGACGAGTATCCGCTTTCTTTAGGTATTGACGAGCGTGTTGTTGTAAAGCATAGATTAGTTGATAATCTAGGAACAAAACGTACATTGAGTACTAAGAAAATAGAAAGTTTTGGTTATGAAATTACGCTTCGTAATAATGGACCTAAAACTATTAAGGTAGAAGTTTTAGATCAAGCTCCTATCTCACAAAATAACAAGATAGAAGTAGAGGTGTTGGAAACTGCAGGGGGTGATTTTGATAAAAAGACAGGAAGTATACTTTGGGAAAAAACATTATCTCGTGGAGCAAAAGAGACTTTTATATTTTCATATGAAGTCAAGTCTCCTAAGGATATGGTATTGCAGTATTATTAGTCTTATTGAGTCAAATAATTAGTCTTAAATTCAAGTAATAAATGCAACAGCTTGCTGTTGAAAAACGCCTAAACCTGACCAAGTCAGTTATAGCAGAAAGGATTGGGAAAAATGCCTCTACAATTTATAGAGAATTAAGAAGAAATTCAGATGGCCGTAGTGGTCGATACAAGGCAGAACTAACTCAAAGGAAGTGAGACCGTTGCAAAAG
>CALKZS010000085.1 GCA_938002835.1 uncultured Dokdonia sp.
ATAGGATTGATCTAGATATTGGTAGAACTCAACAAACACGTGTCGCTGACGCTAGGTCGCATTCCAAGATCAGCCAAAAACAAGTTTTGACTAATCCCGAAATGGATAAGAAAAAATGAATCAGACAGAGTTTAAATTACACGCCCAATGACAGGGTTTTCTGTTTATTTCGCAAAAGCGTATAAAATTCATTTACAGGTGTATTACCTCGTCATAAGCATCTGCAACAGCTTCCATTACGGCCTCACTCATAGTAGGGTGTGGGTGTATTGTTTTTAGCACCTCGTGACCAGTCGTTTCTAGTTTACGCCCCAGTACAGCTTCTGCAATCATATCTGTTACACCAGCACCTATCATATGGCATCCTAACCACTCTCCATATTTTGCGTCAAAAATCACTTTTACAAAACCATCTTTAGTTCCAGCAGCACTTGCTTTACCAGATGCAGAGAATGGAAATTTACCTACTTTAAGCTCGTAACCAGCTTCTTTTGCTTGCTTTTCTGTCATACCAACACTAGCAATTTCTGGAGTAGCATAGGTACATCCAGGTATGTTTGTGTAGTCTATTTTTTCTACGTTCATACCAGCTATTTTTTCTACACAAGTAATTCCTTCTGCAGAAGCAACGTGTGCAAGAGCTGGTCCTTTTGTTACATCACCTATAGCGTAGTAACCAGGCATATTAGTTTGATAAAAATCATTTACAATAATCTTATCACGATCTGTAACAATTCCTACATCTTCTAATCCTATGTTTTCTATATTGGTTTTGATACCTACTGCAGAGAGTACGATGTCTGCCTCAAGAGTTTCTTCTCCTTTTTTAGTTTTTACAGTTGCTTTAACCCCTTTAGAAGTGTGAGTTACTGTTTCGACAGAAGAACTTGTCATTATTTTTATCCCAGCTTTCTTTAAAGAACGCTCAAATTGTTTTGAAACATCTTCATCTTCTACAGGAACTACGGTAGGCATATACTCTACAATAGTAACCTCTGTTCCCATACTGTTGTAAAAACTAGCAAACTCAACACCTATGGCTCCAGAACCTACAACTATCATAGATTTAGGTTGTTTAGGTAATGTCATTGCTTGACGGTATCCTATCACTTTTTCACCATCCTGTGGTAAGTTAGGTAACTCACGAGAGCGAGCTCCAGTGGCAATGATAATATGGTCTGCACTATATTCTTTTCCGTCTACATCTACCTTTTTTCCAGGCTTTATTTTTCCATAGCCGTTTATAACGTCAATTTTGTTTTTTTTCATCAGGAATTGAACACCTTTGCTCATTCCTTCTGCCACACCACGACTACGTTTTACAACAGCAGCAAAATCTTTGTCTGCTCCATCTACTTTAAGACCGTAGTCTTCTGCGTGTTTTAAATATTCAAAAACTTGAGCACTTTTAAGTAAAGCTTTTGTAGGGATACAACCCCAGTTTAAACAAACGCCACCTAGGCTTTCTTTTTCTACAACAGCAGTTTTAAATCCTAACTGACTAGCACGTATTGCAGTAACATAACCTCCAGGGCCGCTTCCTAGTACAATGACATCGTATTTGCTCATATTTTTGGTTTTTTGCGTCTTTATTTGAAGTGGCAAATTTACACAATTACCACCTATTTTTACAAACAAAAAACCGAAGCATTTACTTCGGTTTTTTTATAACGTATTTGTGGTACGCTTTCGCGAAAGCGTTATATTATTAATACTATTAGAATTCTAAATCTAATGCAGTAGAGACTTCATTAAAGTTCAATAAATCTATGTCTGTATTTTGAGCAAAATCTGAAGGAACTATCACAACTCTAAAAGTTTGATTATTTGTAAACTCTGGTCCCGCAAGTTCTGGAGCATCACTGTTTAAAATAACATCTACATCGCCAATAGTAAAGTCAAATCTATAATTTAGAAATCCTTCTATAGCTCCAGTAGTGTCATTAATAAAGAAAAAAGAAGCTGTAGGTAATGGTTCCCATACATCTAATCCACTATTAACACCATCAAGTCTAAAGACTAGTACTACATCAGAATCAAAAATATTTTGATCAAAAGTAAAACGCTCACTATAGTTGTTTGCAGCTGTAAAAGTTGTTGTAAATTCTAGAGTTTGTCCTATGGTGTCAAAATCGACATCATCATCGTCATTTACAACACAAGAAGTTAATAAAAATACAGAGACGAATAAAAGTGAAAATATCTTTTTCATAATTTGTTTATAGTTAAAGTTGTTTTTGATAAATCAAAAAGTATTCCAAAGATATGAATTAATGATGCTTTTATGGCTTTTTGAAGTCTATACTTAAAGAGTTTACACAATAACGTTGTCCTGTTTCTGTAGGGCCATCATTAAAAACGTGTCCTAAATGAGAACCACAATTTGCACATAAAATCTCTGTACGTATCATCCCGTGCGTAGTATCTCTTATGTATTCTACTTTGCCATCAACAGACTCATCAAAGCTAGGCCATCCACAGCCACTATCAAATTTACTTGTGCTATCAAAAAGGGTTTCGTTGCAAGCACCACATAGGTATGAACCTTCTTCTTTATGCATATTATAAGTGCCTGTAAAAGCACGTTCTGTTCCTTTTTCTCTAAGTATACGGTAACGATCTGGGCCTAATTCTTCCAGCCATTGTGCTTCTGTTTTTTGTATGGGATAGCTCATAATTTTTTATTTCATAAAGGAACAAGATACTATCTATTTAGGATATTTTTTACTTTTCTACTGTAGGTTCAAAAACAAGAGCGATTCCATTAATACAATGTCTTTTTCCAGTTGTTTTTTGTGGTCCATCATTAAAAACGTGTCCTAAATGCCCTCCACAAGTTGCACAGTGTTCTTCTGTTCTAGTATACCCAAGTTTTCTGTCAGAACTATAGGCAACACTTCCTTCAATAGGTCTATCAAAGCTAGGCCAGCCGGTACCACTATCAAATTTATGTTTACTCTTAAATAGAGGTGTACTACAAGCGGCACATTTAAAAACCCCAGTTTCCTTTATATAGTTAAGTGGGCTAGATCCTGCACGTTCTGTTCCTGCTTGCCGTAAGATATAAAATTGTTCTTCTGTGAGTTCAGCTTTCCACTGTTCTTCAGTTTTTTGAACTTTAAAGGTTTCTTCTTTCGTTTCTTGGGCGTTACCATTACAACTAATAAATAGAGTTAAAATGGCACTTATGATGAAGATTTTTTTCATTGTTTTTTTGTAAAAATAAAGATTAACTTTTACTGTAGTCGTTAAACTGTAATTAACATAACTAGATCATTTTTTGTTTTTTTGAGTGTATACTATAAGAATCTTAGGAACTATGATAATGATTATAATCTAAAATCGTTATTAAAATATATTACAAGTTCGCACCTAAAAGTTAGCTAAACTTTTTTATTTTAGTATGTCGTTCATCGTTTGTATACATACTTTTAACATTAAGAAGTATTTAAGGTACATACTTTTTAGATTTGTTTAACATTTGATTAAATTTGCAATACATCCCAAAAAAACATCAATATGAAGACTAAAAACACATTTATAATAATACTTACTATTTTTTTAATATGTGCTTGTAAAACAAGCCCTTTTACAGGAAAAAAGACGTTAAACTTTGTAAGTAATGATACTTTGTTTCCTACTGCTTTCCAACAATATGATCAATTTTTATCAGAAAATAATGTAATTACAGGAACGCCAGACGCAAATATGGTAAAGCGTGTGGGAGAAAAAATAGCTGTAGCATCAGAACGTTATATGACAGCATTGGGATATCCTGGGTATCTCACAGATTATCGTTGGGAATATAATCTTGTACAAGACGATGCAATAAATGCTTGGGCAATGCCAGGTGGAAAAATTGTGGTATACACAGGAATATTACCAATTACTCAAACAGAAACAGGACTAGCAATGGTGATGGGGCACGAGCTTGCTCACGCTCTTGCAGATCACGGAGCACAGCGTATGAGTGCTGCTCAAATACAACAAATAGGAGCGGTAGGAGTTGCCGTAGCAGCTTCAGGAAAAGATACTGCTTCTCAAAACACGTTTAATCAAGCATACGGTATAGGGAGTTCAGTATTAGGTACTTTACCTTTCTCACGTAGTCACGAGACGCAAGCAGATGAGATAGGGATTGTAATTGCTGCTATTGCTGGTTATAATCCAGATGAAGCTGCAAATTTATGGAGACGTATGAAAGCAGCTAGTGGAGGAGAAGCTCCTCCTCAAATATTGAGCACACATCCATCATCAGATAGTCGTATAGCAAATCTTACAGAAAAAGCCCCAATGGCTAGAGCAGAGGCTGCAAAATTTGGAGTGACGACCTTCAAATAAATTTTTTTTATATATTTAAGGTAATAAAAGCTGTGCAATCGCACAGCTTTTCTATTTTAGTACTATGAATAAAGAACTACAAAAAGGAGATAAGAAATTATTAAATGCTTGGGCGTTTTATGACTGGGCAAACTCCGTATACAGTTTAGTAATAGCCTCTGCTGTTTTTCCATTATTTTATGGAGCATTGTTTAAGTTAAGAGGAGTTAAAAAATGGGAAGTTTTTGGGAAAGAGTGGGAGAGCTCTTCTATTATTTTTGGAACCACTGCTGTAGCGTTTTTAATAGTATCTATAATCTCACCTATATTATCTGGAATTGCAGATTTTTCAGGAAATAAAAAATTCTTTCTTAAGCTCTTTTGTTATATAGGAGCTTTAAGTACTATAGGTCTTGCCATTTTTAATCTAGATATGATTTATTTAGGTCTTACTTTTTATTTACTTGCACTTGTTGGTTTTTGGGGAAGTTTGGTTTTTTATAATTCATATTTACCAGACATTGCTCATCCAGAGCAACACGATAGCATAAGTGCAAAAGGATATTCTCTAGGGTATGTAGGAAGTGTTTTATTATTATTAATCTGTTTAGTACTCATTTTATTTTATGACACTTTCCAAATTGAAAATGAGATAATGGCAATGCGTATTTCTTTTGTACTAACAGGAGTATGGTGGATAGGTTTTAGTCAATATACCTATAGATATCTCCCAAAAGGGAATGGTAATACTGGGAAGTTTACTAAAGATGTTGTCTATAAGGGATTTAGAGAGCTTAGCGATATCTGGAAGGCGATGCAAGGTCAACTAAGGCTCAAGAAGTATTTGATTGCTTTTTTTGTGTATAGTATGGGGGTTCAAACAGTGATGCTTGCTGCAGCATACTTTGGAGAACAAGAACTAGATTGGGGAGAGACCGACAAAACATTAGGACTCATTATAAGTATACTCTTAATACAATTAATAGCTGTTTTAGGTGCTTTAATAACATCACGTCTCTCTACAGCATATGGAAATATAAAAACACTCATTATAATTAATAGTGTCTGGATAGGGATTTGTGGTTGGGCATTTTTTGTCTATACACCCGTTCAATTTTATATAACTGCTGCAGTGGTGGGCTTAGTGATGGGAGGAATACAGTCACTGTCAAGATCTACTTACGCAAAGTTTTTGCCAGAAACAGAAGACACGACATCCTATTTTAGTTTTTATGATGTAGCAGAAAAGATAGGTATTGTAATAGGGATGTTTGTTTTTCTTGCAATGCAGGAACTCACAGGGAATATGCGCTATTCGATTATATTTTTAATTGTATTTTTTGCTATAGGAGTTGTGTTCTTATTGCGAGTACCTAAGGAGCACAGTAAATAACTTTTTATGCTTTCGCGAAAGCGTATTACGTAAAATATTACTAACAGTCTAGATATTTTTGTCATCTTAAAATAAATAATTTATGGCGAGTCTTTATAAAGAATTTAAAAATTTTGCGATCAAAGGAAATATGATCGATATGGCAGTAGGTATTATTATTGGTGCAGCGTTTAATAATGTAGTAAACACCATTGTTAAGAAAATAGTAATGCCACCGCTTTCATATATGACACACGGGATTAGTTTTTCTGATCAAAAATATATTTTACAAGCAGCAAATGGTGATATAAAAGAGATTGCAATCGAATACGGAGAGCTCATAGAAGTTTTTGTAGATTTTGTAGTTATTGCAATTACTATTTTCATTGTAATTAAGTTTATCAATAAATTTAAAGACAAAGCCGAAGATCCAACAAATGAAGAAGAAGTGACTCCCAAAGACATAGAATTATTAGCAAAGATCGAAACGCTTATGCTAGAGCAAAATGAGATATTAAAATCTAAATAAATTCATAACAGAGACTGCTTTAGTATTTTCTAAAAGTCCCTAGAATAATTTAATTACTTTTGCCCCTTAAACTTTGAAAATTTATGACCAGAATGAAAAAAATACCATACCTACTTATACTTGTTTTATGTTCTTTTGTGTGCTTGACATCTTGTGAAGATGAGCCTTTGGAAGGAGTGTTTTTTAGTACTGGAGATGGATCTGACCCCACAACAGAAAACTCTCAAAATATTGATAGCGAAATAACTGCAGTTATAGACGGAGAAGATTTTGAGGCTAGTGGTGAGGAAGTAACAGGGGTTTTAAATATGGGATTTTTTAGTTTATCAGCTACTACTGGTGAGCAAACTATGGTAATTACAATAAGTGAAGTTGAAGGAGAAGGTACTTTTGATTTAAGTGTAGATGGGACAGGAATTGGAGCTTTAAGTATTCAAGACTCCAACTCAATATCAAATGTTACAGGTGGATCTGGGAGTATTACAATTGAAACACTAGATATATCTAATGCTGTAGCCTCTGGTATATTTGAGTTTATTGCTATAGATCCTATAACAGGAGAAGCTATTGAAGTTACAAATGGAACTTTTACTGTCCCATTAATCTTATAATATGCATATAACCAGAACATATTGTAAATAAAGTTATAGTAGCTATTTTAATAAACTCATTAGTTTTTTTGAAAATTAGATGGAGGATCATAGTACGTAATAAAGTTTGTTTCTTCTATAAAAAGACACAAAATATCGTTTAAAACCATAATAAAAGAACACCTAATAGGTGTTTCTTTGTTTTATTAATAACTATAACAATTCTTTTATCTTTACAATATGAAAATAAATTACATAAAAATTATTAGCATATTATTAATAGTATTTACAGTAAATACGATTAATGCTCAAAATGGAAAAATAAAAGGGAGTCGTAATGTTATTCAAGTTTCTGAAGACCTCAAACCATTTACAGCTATAAAAGCAACAGATGGTCTTGAAATAACGCTTATTAAAGATTCAAAAACTGGCTTTGACCTCGAAATTGATGATAATCTTGTAGATATTATAATGTTTGATATTAAAGACAGTTTACTTGTGGTATCTAAGAGAAAGACGATACGAAGTAGTAAAAAGCTTGATATTATAGTTAGATTTCAAGAACTTAATGCAATTACAGTAAACGATAAAAGTAAGATATCGACAAGTTCTATTATTAAAGCAGATAGTTTTGAAGGAAACTTTATGTCTGGAGGTAGTTTTGAAGGAGAGATAGATGCAACGACAGCTGTAATAACGGCTAATGAAAGTTCAAAAGTAAAACTTGACTATAAGGGTGATGATATTACATTAAACCTTAGTGATAATGCAACTATTACAATGGATGTAAATACAGATGTTTTTGAATTAACAGCTGCAGGAAGATCTGATAGTAATATAAAAGGAAATGCAAATACAGCTACCATTAATGTTAATGACACTGCAGAAGTAAAAGCTCGTACTTTTGATGTAGATATTTTAAATATTAATGGAAGAGATAGCTCATCTACTATTATTACAACAGATAAAGAGGTAGTGATAGATCTTAACCACAAAAGTTCATTACAACTTTATGGTGTTCCTGTTATTACTGTAAAACAACTTGCGGGTACTTCTAAAATATTAAAGAAGGAGTAGATTATCTATCAAGTTTCTTTTTAGTTTAAATATGACTAACTAAATATTATTTTAAACTATTTATATATTCATCACTAATTTGGGATAATTCTTTACCATAAATTTCTTTAAATTCTGGTTCAGAATTTGAAACAGCAGATTTCCATATATCTCCAAATTTTTCAACTCCATATTCTGTAATAAGATATTTAACAAACGATCCAGCAACGTAACTTTCAAGAAGTTTATGTCCACCATTATTTCTTATTCCTTTTCCATTTTTAGTCAAATCAGTAATTTCAAATTCTTGATTAGAATTGATGTATTCTAAAGCATATTCATCTAATTTTCCATTATAAAATTTGTCATTGTCTATAAAAAAGTTAAAGCCTTCGTCAATTATAAGGGCATATTCAGAATTATTTGGAATAAAACCCCAAACGGTTTGTGTAATTACGTGTCCAATTTCTTGTGCTCCTGTTGCGTTTATTGGTAAGTAATATACACGAGGTGCTATGGCGTGAGCATCACTACTAACTTCAGTGAGAGTTATTTTTTGATTCTTGTCTTTAAAAAGAAAATAGATTATTTTAGGATATTCTTTTTTGTCAATTCCCATTGATTTTACAATATGTGCAAAATTTTCTTCTTGTACTTTAGATATTTCTTGAGTTAATACAGGGTCAATTGATTTATCAAAGTAAAATTTAAAATTGTTAGATGTTTTTAAATTCCAAGTATTATTCTGGACAAGAAATTCTTCCGAATTCATTTCCATAAGTGTTCCTGTTTTCAGAACTCTTGCTTCTGCTTCAGTCTTGTATAGTTTTTTACTACAACTTGATAATACTATTAAACTTAATATGTATACAATATTTTTCATTTAATTTTTTAAATCAATTATTAACTCTTTTTCAATTTAAGTCAATTCATTTTAATCGCGAGTAATATCTCCAGATCCAGTAACTTTAGTATCTCGTTTTTCTGGATTTCCAACATATTCTATATCTCCAGAACCTGTTACACGTGCTTTTAAATTGTCTTTACAATATACTCTTATATCTCCAGATCCGGTAACTTGAGCATCTACAGATTGTGCAATATAGTTGCCAGCATAAATATCTCCAGATCCTGTTAACCTAGTCTTGTGAGTTTTGGAAGTTCCTTCTAATTTGATTTCTCCAGAACCCGAAACTGTACTTGAAGTCTCATTAGCATTTATATTAAGTTCTATATCTCCCGATCCTGTTAGTGTTACTTCAATGCGATCTGTCTCTATAGCATCTCTACTTACAATTTCTCCAGATCCAGAAAGTTTTATACGCTCAATATCTTTAAAAGGTACAGAAATATGCATTCCTTTTCTTGAAGAGATATTGAAGTTTTTATTTTTTTTAACTCCTATGTATAACTGTCCATTTTTTACAACAGTTTCAATATATTCTATAAGGTTAGACTCTGCTTCTACCTTTACAACACCTTCATCTCCTTCATAAAGTGTTACATTAAAAGATCCCGAAACAACGATACCGTCATAAGAACCTACATCTCTGGTTTGCTCGGTAACATTACCATTACCTTTTATAGATTTTCCCCACCATTGTGCATTGATTTGTGTGCTGGCTAATAAGATGAGACTAAGTGTGATTAATTTCTTCATAATTGATTGTTTTTTATTGATTGTTTTTTAGTTTATTATATAATGTGACACCACCATATTCTGAGTTAATAGAAACAGTATTTAAACTGTATTGGTCTCCATAATACCCTTCATAAGATCGATCACTAGATTTTTTATGTTCTTTTACAATAGTTAAATCTTGCTTTCCGCTCAATCCAGCATATTCTAGTTTTATATCGAACTTAAAGTGATAATCGTTATGATATCCTATTTTTATACCCGTATAGTCACTTTGTATTCTAATGTTTTTTGCATTTTGACTTATTTCATCTATTTTGATAGATCCATAGTTTGCTACGATATTTAGATCTCTTTGAACACGTCCTATTCGAGCACTTAAATAGTCGCCACGTCCTCTTATATTTCCAGTCTCTTCTGTGATAATAGAACCATAATCACACGTATAATTAAGCTCTTTTATTTTTCCAAATTCTGATTTAGTATAATCTGCATTAAGGTCTATATTCTCACCATTATCTAGTCTAAAAGAAGAGTAGTTTGTATTTATAGTTCCACTTTTTATGTAGTTAATACTACTGTTTTTGGTATAATCAAAGTTGAGGTAGTTATCTTCTCCTAATAAATCCCCTATAGATAATCTTCCATAATCACAGTTTATTTTTGCATTACCTTCCAGTTTGTTTAATGTGATACCACCATAATCATTACTAATATCTATAGCATTAGTGATAGGGAGTTTGATAGTATAATTTACTTCCATATTTACATTGCTGCTTCTCCAGCTATTCCACCACGATCTACTTGAGTTGCTAAAGTTCGTTCTAGCACTTACATAACTACTACTACCTTCAAATCTTACATCAATATCATCAAGTTTGTCTTGTGCTTGATCTTCGTCATTACTATTTGTTTTTACGTGTACTTCTATGACGATTTTATTTTCATTCCAGGTCACCATATTAACTTCACCATAGCTATTGTGTATTTCTAGTGTAGCATTTGAGTTTACAGTATATTCTTTAGTAATTTTCTTTTCTTTGGTATATTTTCCTTTTGGATTTTTTGTCCCAGCCACTACAATAGAAGGAACTACTGTAAGTAAGAAAATTAAGAGGATGTTATATTTTTTCATAATGTTTTTTATTTTGATCACTATAGAGTGGTAGCTTCTTGTTTTAATTCTTTAATAGCATCCATTTGTTCTGCTACATTTTGTAATAGATCAATTCTATTTTGAAAATTATCTATCATCGCATAAATCACACGCTTGTCTTCACCACTTTCAGAAAGATCTTTTTTAAGGTCTTGATATTCTGTTTCTAGATGTTCTAGTTGAGCGATAGCATCTGTCACTAAAGCTTGATTTTCTGGAGTTGTTTGTTCTTTAATTTCATAGAGTTCTTTAGCTATTGTTTGCGTGAAGAAATCTTGAGTTTGTTGCATTTCTGGAGACACATCTGCTAGTTCTTTTGTGTCAGCAGTAGTTGTAAATTGTGTAATAATTATTCCAGCCAGTAATAACATACTTGCAGCAATAGAGAGTGGTCGTAGCCATCTTATACGAGTCTTTTTATTAACATTAACCGTAGGTTGTTCTTTTGTTTCAGCATTTTGAGCTTCTAACTTTGCTAGAAAATTTGTTTTATGATCAGTACTTGGAGTAGCGGTATCTAGGTTGCCTCCTAGTCGCTCAAATAGATGATCTATAGATTGCTTGTTCATTATTGTTTAGTATTTTTCGTAAACTATCTTTTGCCCTTGATATCATTGTTCGGCAGTTTGCATAGCTCACATTCATTATGTCACTTATCTCTTCATAATCATATCCTTCTATTAGGTGTAGGGATAATGACTGTCTATAATTGTCTTTTAGTTCCTGCATTGCAGTAACCACTTCTTGCGCTTTTGTTGTTGTGAGATCTGCTGTGTCAATACCCTCTGTATTTTCATCGGTTACTTTATAAAGGTGATCTTCTAGTGGTTGTTGGTCTATACGCTTTCCTTTATTGTAAGCGGTAAGACTATCATTAACAACAATGCGTTTTAACCAGCTCCCAAAAGTTGCTTCTGCTTTATAACTATCTAATTTTGTAAAAGCCTTTAAAAAAGACTCTTGCATAATATCTTCAGCCTCGGTGGGTTCTTTTACAATACGTAATGAAGTGTTATACATAGCCTTGTAATAGCGGTTGTATACTTCCATTTGCGCAGTTTGATTGCCCTTGCGACACTGGTCTATAATCTCAGTAATATGATGGTTTGTAAAATTCACTTGTTGGTTAATTCTATAGTAAAGATGCTTTTTATTTTTAGTTGTTACACTTTTCTATATTTTTCTTTAAGTTATTTTTAAAATAATTCAGTATCGGTTGTTTATAAAGGATTATGATTAAAAAAAGGATGATTTTTTTAAATTGAAATGTGTCACGCTTTCGCGAAAGCATTAAAAAAAACATTTTACAAACGTCATCTTACCAAAAGTAGCATAGCATTTTATTTTATGTAATGATTTCTTTATACTGTTAGTTTATGGTCAAAAGTAGGTTGGCATAACAATTGACTTATACATCATAAGCACAAGTAGTGATGTTCTAAAAAGCGCATAAACACTTGTAAACTACAATAATTAAAAGATTCAAAAATCTACAAAGGCTTGATTATTCAAGACATTGTGGCATATTTATAGTATGGCAAAACCAAAATTTACAACATTAGACAGATTGTCACTGCAAGAGATCGATGGAGATGCAGAGTTAATACCCCTAATGACCCCTGAGGACGAAGAAGTTATTAATAATGAAGACCTTCCCGAGAGCCTTCCTATATTACCATTGCGTAATACGGTCTTATTTCCAGGCGTTGTTATTCCTATTTCTGCGGGTAGAGATACCTCTATAAAACTTATAGATGAGGCAAATAAAGGAAGTAAAGTAATAGGAGTTGTAGCTCAAAAAGACGAAAGTATAGAAAACCCTACTGCAGAAGATATTCATAAAGTAGGTGTAGTAGCACGTATTTTACGTGTGCTCAAAATGCCAGATGGGAATGTTACTGTTATTATTCAAGGTAAAAAGAGATTTGCAGTAGACCAAGTGATACAGGAGGAACCTTATATGAAAGCTACTATTAAAGAGTATCCAGAGACACGACCAAAAGCCGATAGTGAAGAGTTTAAAGCGGTAATAGATTCTATAAAAGAGCTGGCACTCAATATTATACAAGAATCTCCTAATATCCCATCTGAAGCCTCTTTTGCAATTAAAAATATTGAGAGTAATTCCTTTTTAATCAACTTTGTGAGTTCTAATATGAACTTAGATGTTGCCGAAAAGCAAGAGCTTCTCCAGATTAATGATCTTCAAAAAAGAGCACTAGAGACCCTTAAGTTTATGGATATAGAGCGTCAAAAATTGGAGCTCAAAAATGATATCCAGAATAAGGTTCAAAATGATATGAGCCAGCAGCAACGTGAGTATTTCTTACACCAGCAAATGAAAACTATTCAAGAAGAGCTAGGTGGATCTTCATCTGAAAATGATCTTGAAGAGATGCGTGAGCGTGCAAAAGCAAAAAAATGGAATGATAAAGTAGCTAAGCATTTTAAAAAGGAACTTGCAAAAATGCAACGTATGAACCCGCAAGTGGCAGAGTATAGCATACAACGCAATTATCTAGATCTATTTTTAGACCTTCCTTGGAATGAGTTTAGTAAAGATAAGTTTGACCTTAAGAAAGCGATGAAAATTTTAGACCGTGATCATTACGGTCTTGATGATGTAAAACGTCGTATTATAGAGTATCTAGCGGTTTTAAAACTTCGCAATGATATGAAATCTCCTATTTTGTGTCTATATGGACCTCCAGGAGTAGGTAAAACCTCTTTAGGAAAATCTGTTGCCGAAGCTTTAGGACGTGAGTACATACGTATGAGTCTAGGAGGTATGCGTGATGAGTCTGAGATAAGAGGTCACCGTAAGACATATATAGGAGCAATGCCAGGACGTATTATTCAGAGTCTCCGTAAAGCAGGAACAAGTAATCCTGTTTTTGTCCTAGATGAGATAGATAAGTTAAGCACAGGTAGTCAAGGTGATCCGTCATCTGCATTACTAGAAGTACTAGATCCTGAGCAAAATAGTGAGTTTCACGATAACTTTTTAGAAATGGGATATGACCTTTCTAAAGTAATGTTTATTGCCACTTCAAATAGTCTTAATACCATACAACCTGCATTGTTAGATCGTATGGAGATCATTAACGTGACTGGATATACGATCGAAGAAAAAGTAGAAATTGCAAAACAACATCTGTTACCTAAGCAAATTAAAGAGCACGGGATGACAGACAAACAGCTCAAAATTGCAAAGCCTCAACTAGAAAAGATTGTAGAAGGATATACAAGAGAGTCTGGTGTACGTGGTTTAGAAAAACAAGTTGCAAAAATGGTGCGCTATGGTGCAAAAAATATTGCAATGGAAGAAAAATATAATATCAAAGTGTCAAACGAAGATATTATAGAGGTTCTTGGTTCTCCAAAAATGGAGCGCAATAAATATGAAAATAATGACGTGGCTGGAGTGGTTACAGGTCTTGCCTGGACTCGCGTGGGCGGAGATATACTTTTTATAGAAACTGCACTTTCTAAAGGAAAAGGAGCACTATCTATTACTGGGAATTTAGGCAAGGTAATGAAAGAAAGCGCCACGATTGCGATGGAATACATCAAAGCAAATGCAGAATTATTAGAACTTGATAGCAATATTTTTGATACCTACAATGTGCATATTCACGTTCCAGAAGGTGCAACTCCTAAAGATGGACCTAGTGCAGGTATCACAATGCTTACCTCATTAGTTTCTTTATTTACACAGCGTAAAGTTAAAAAGAGCATTGCAATGACGGGAGAGATTACCCTACGAGGTAAGGTACTGCCTGTAGGAGGAATAAAAGAAAAAATACTTGCTGCAAAACGTGCAAAAATTAAAGAAATTTTATTGTGTGAGCAAAACCGTAGTGATATTGAAGAGATAAAGCCAGACTACTTAAAAGGACTTACTTTCCATTATGTTAATGAGATGAGTGAAGTGCTTGAACTTGCATTGACAAAGCAAAAAGTTAAAAATGCAAAGAAGCTCTAGGTGTGTAAAAAAGTTAAATCCGCTTTCGCGAAAGCAAAAAAATATTAAAAACCAGATTTTCTTAGCAAGGATTCTGGTTTTTTTAGACACTATCTATTTGTAAAATAGTAATTTAGAATAAATATGTCTGTATTAAAATATACTATGGCTATTACCGTTTATCTTTGTGAGATAGTTATTTATTAATGAGACCACTTTTACTTCTTTTTGTACTTTTTTCGTTAGGAGCAAATGCCCAGTTGGGAGGTCGAGCAACCTATCAATTTCTCAATTTAATATCATCGCCAAGACAGGCAGCTTTAGGAGGAAAGATCATTACTAATGTAGATTATGATCCAGACTCGGCACTATATAATCCTGCAAATATTAATTACCGTATGGATAACCAGTTATCTGTAAACTATGTAAATTATCTAGCAGATATAAACTACGGGACAGCATCTTATGCATATATGTGGGATAGACACGTACAGGTATTACACGCTGGAGTGACTTATGTAAATTATGGTACTTTTGATGGGAGAGATGAAGAAGGAAATTCAACTGGAGATTTTGGTGGGAGTGAGGCTGCATTATCGCTTGGGTATGCCGTAAATGTTCCATATACAGATTTTTATGTAGGTGCAAATGTGAAGTTTATATCTTCTAGGCTTGCAGATTATTCATCTATAGGCGGTGCTGTAGATCTTGGGTTGACTTATAATTATGAAGAATGGGACTTTAATGCAGCAGTGGTTGTACGTAACTTAGGTACACAGTTTACACCTTATGTAGATACATTTGAAAAACTTCCACTGGAGATAGATGCAGGTATATCACAAATAGTTCCTAATGTACCCATAAGATGGCATCTTACTTTTGAAAATCTCCAACTATGGAATATTGCCTTTGAAAATGAAGCGCGTTCAATCACAGATCTTGATGGTAATGTTACCGAAGAAGAAATAGGATTGTTAGATAATGTGATACGTCACACTATAGTAGGAGTAGAGCTTTTTCCTAAAGGAGGTTTCAATATACGTTTAGGTTATAATTTTAGAAGGAGTGAAGAATTGCGCATTATAAACCAGCGTAGTTTTGCAGGACTAAGTGCAGGTTTTGGAATCAAGTTTAATAAAATACGTGTAAACTATGCTTATGCTAGATTTAATAGCGCTGCTGCTAGTAATTTGTTTGGTGTAAATATCGATTTGCAATAGCTTTAAAAGTTTTTTTCTATATAAATAAGTTGGTTTGTAGAAGTAATAATTTGCTTTTGCGAAAGCGTATACCTTTATCTTAGAATAAGTTTTTATTATTTTCCAGTTTGTAGAACCATAGCAAACTCTTTTGTTATTTTTGTTAAAAATAGAATACTTTTGAAAATTACAATAGCTATAGATGGGTACTCATCTACAGGAAAAAGTACAGTAGCAAAACAGCTAGCAGACTGGTTAGGATATATATATGTAGACACAGGTGCAATGTATCGTGCGATTACATTATATGCTATGGAGAAAGGCTTGATTGCCGATGGTTTTTTTGATAAAGATTCTCTTGTTGAGAAGTTAAATCAAATTACAATTTCTTTTTTGCGAAATACAGATTCTGGAAAAGCAGAAGTTTGCTTGAATGGTAAATCTGTAGAAAAGTATATCAGGACACTAGAGGTTTCTTCTTTTGTAAGCATTATTGCAACAGTTTCTGAAGTACGATCAAAACTTGTACAACAACAACAAGTTATGGGAGAACAAAAAGGTATTGTAATGGATGGAAGAGATATAGGTACTGTTGTTTTTCCTAACGCTGAACTTAAAATATTTATGACTGCCAGTGCAGAAGAGCGAGCGAAACGTCGTTATCACGAACTATTAGAACGTGGAGATACCGTAAAGTATGAATCTGTTCTGGCAAATGTGATGGAACGTGATTATATAGATACTACTCGTGAGGATTCGCCACTTGTAAAGGCAAATGATGCTATAGAAATAGATAATACAGAGACTAATATTGATGACCAGTTTCATACCATCTTACAACTAGCAAAAGATCGTATTGCAAAGCGTATTTAATGTCTAGATTACCAAAACATTTACAACTAGCACTTTCTGCATTTATAGTAATTAACGTGAGTTCGATATAACACTTACTGTATATCAATTAGTTATAAAATAAATCAACTTACAAGCTTACTTTGATTATAAAAAATGAATTTTAATTAACTAAAAAAGTAAAAATCTGACTTACATTTCAATAAACAACAAGTAACAAAGACATAAAATACATAATAATCAAATAATTATCTTATTTTCTTATATCGAACTCACGTTAAATAAATACTTAGAACACCACCGTAATGATGGAAGTAATGATAATTCTAATTTTGTATTAGAATAGGCTTATGAACTTTAGTCCCTAGTAAACCAAACCTCTGCATTTCAGTGTAGAGTTGTTTCGTATATAATTAGTTTAAGATTTTTTATACCCTATACCAGTTTTATAACTTATGATAATACCGTGCGTACTCCCTAATGGTGAGTTTGTAGTTGCTTGCGAATAGCTATATAAAAACCTTAGGTTTTTTAGCACATAAAATCCAGCTAATGCACTAAAAGAATTACTGGTACGGTAACCTGCTCCTACTTCAAAAATATTTTTTACACTCATAGAAAGGTTTAGGTCTACTTGAAACGGTGCTCCTTGTTCATACTTAAATAAAAGGCTTGGTTTTATGATGTACTCTGCAAACCTATTAGTAGCAAAATTATATCCAGTATATGCATAAATAGGGTTTGACAATTCTAAATTATCTTGATTAGATAAACTCTCGCCTATAACATTAGGAATAGAGGCTCCAGCAAAAAAGTTTCCTTGACCAAAAAGGACACCAATACCTACTGTAGGTGAGGTGGAGTTAATATTTGTAGCAAAATTAGGATCATTTTGAATGCCCAGACTGACTAAGTCTTGATCATAAATTAAAGCTCCTGCAGTTAATCCAAAAGAAATGAAAGAATGGTCATACAATTTCCAATAGGGATATGAATTCTCGTTAAGGAATACTTTATATGAGTATGCTGCAAATAATTGTGTTGATTTAGTAACCCCAATTTCATCACGTATAATTCCTCCACCTAAACCCATTTTCTCATTTCGTAAGGGGGTATTTAATGTAAATGATAGACTACTTGGAGCACCTTGGAAATCTTGACTTCCAAAACCTATATTGCTTAGTGTTATTTCAGTACCATCTAAAACACCTGCATATGCAGAGTTTATGATAAATGGATTGTAATTGTATTCTGTAAATGTAGGTGTTTGCTGTCCAAAACATATAGTTAGTGTACAGCTTAACAAAAACAATAAAAAGTATTTTCTATTTTTCATCATATTATCTTTTTATAACTAAGAATCCTTTTGAAAGATTAAGATTGTTTTCTTCAGGAATATCAATTTGGAAAAAGTAAGTTCCTTCGGGTAACCTTCCTGCTCCTATTTTTGTTAATTGATTTGCATCACCTCTAAAAACATTTTGGTTATTATCATATCCCTTAATTCTAAAGACTATATCTCCCCATCGATTAAAAATGCTAACAACATTATTAGGATAATCTTCAATTTTATGTATTTCCCAAAATTCATTTATGCCATCTCCATCAGGTGAGAAACCAAACTTTGTATTGTTTTCAATAATTTCTGTAGTAAAACTTTCTTCTGAACAGCCTTCTGCAGTACCTAACTCATTGTAAGGAATAATTGTTACAAATATGGTAGTGTTTTCAGGTAATGCTTCATTAAGAATAAAGCTTGTATCATCTCCAACATCTTGATTGTTTGTAATATCACTTCCTCCAGAAGTAGTTCCTATGGTCAATATATATCCGGTTGCGTTATCAATAGCATCCCAGATTATATCTGTGTCTACTGCTACATTTATAGAACCATCTAATGGGTCTAATAGATTTGTACAGCTTGGTATAGTAGATATGATTTCTGTAGTAAAACTTTCTTCTGAACACCCAATGGCGTTTCCAATAGCATTATATGGTGTGATTGTTACAAATATCGTTGTGTTTTCTTCAAGATCATCAGGAAAATTATATGTAGTCACATTACCTAGATCTAGATTATCTATAATATCGTTTCCACCAGTATTTGTACCTACTGAGAGAATATATCCTGTGGCGTTATTTACTGAATTCCATATTAATCCAGTACTTATTATAACACCAACAGTAGTATTTATTGGATTTAATAAGCTAGTACAGTCAGGAATAGTCTCAGTTGTAAAACTTTCTTCAGCACATCCCATTGCATTCCCAGCGGCGTTGTATGGAGTGACTGTTATAAATATTATACTGTCCTCATTAAAATCATTAGGTAGATCAAAAGTAGTCACATTACCCACATCTTGATTATCTATAATATCATTTCCTCCAGCATTAGTTCCTACCGTGAGAAAATATCCTGTAGCATTGGTTATAGCATTCCAAGTTAGGTTTGTGTCAAGTGCTACTCCTGTATCTCCATTTAAAGGGCTTGCTAATGAGGTACAATCTGGGGAGGTTTCTGTGTTAAAACTTTCTTCAGTACATCCCATCGCACTACCTGCATTATTATATGGTATGATTGTTACAAAAATGGTT
>CALKZS010000086.1 GCA_938002835.1 uncultured Dokdonia sp.
AATGCCTAACAAATTTTTCTTCACACGCTTACAATATGAATCTGGAGATTGGGATGTAGACCAGCGTATGCCGTCTAACGTTTTAAATTCTCTGGTGGAGTATACTACCTTACCTGTAGATACTCAAGAACGCATTATTACATTAGCGAGTGAAGATATTTTTAAGAGTCCGTTTTGTTATATATCTGGGCATAAACTTGTAGAGTTTACTCAGAAAGAGCAAGCTAATTTTAAAAAATATATCGAGAATGGAGGTTTTGTTTTTGCAGATGATTGTAACCACGATATCGATGGGTTGTTTGCAAAATCTTTTGAACGCCAGATGGCAGAAATTTTTGGAGCAGATGCGTTACAAAAACTACCTAATGACCACGATATTTATAAAGCCTTTTTTGAATTTGAAGATGGCCCGCCCACAACTTCACAAGAACTTAACGGTTGGGGAGATGATCTGGTGCACGATTATTTAAAAGCTATTATTATTAATGGTAGAATAGGGGTTTTATACAGCAATAAAGATTATGGTTGTGAGTGGGATTATGATTTTAGGAACAAACGTTGGTATAAAATAGATAATACCAAGTTTGCTGTAAATATTATGATGTATGCCTTGACATCGTAATTCCATCCCAACCTTCCCTAAGGGAAGGAGTTTTTTTTCAATGCAAAATAAAAGTGCTCTGGTAGATTAGAAATATGATAATAGTAAAATAAAGATATAATTCCTCCCCTTAGGGGAGGCTAGGAGGGGAATCAACTATGAATAAAGAACTAGAAGGTTTACAACAAGAAATAAGTACATTAACGGGTAAGTTAACAGCGTTAAAAAAAGAAATAGCAAAGGTAATTGTGGGTCAAGAAAAAACAATTGATCAATTATTGATTACATTTCTTGCAGGTGGTCACGCCTTGTTAGAAGGAGTGCCAGGACTTGCCAAAACCTTAATGATACGCACACTAGCACAAGCCATAGATCTCGATTTTAAACGCATACAGTTTACACCAGATTTAATGCCGTCTGATATTATAGGAACCGAGATTCTTGAAGAAGATCATACTACGGGAAAGAAGTTTTTTGAGTTTAATAAAGGACCTATTTTTTCTAATATCATCTTAGCAGATGAGATTAATAGAACACCACCTAAAACACAAGCTGCATTATTAGAAGCAATGCAAGAGTTTGAAGTAACGTATGCTGGGACGACATATGCATTAGAAAAACCATTTTTTATACTGGCAACACAAAACCCAATTGAGCAATCTGGAACATTCCCATTACCAGAAGCGCAGCAAGATCGTTTTCTATTATATATAAAAATAGATTATCCTACGGCAAGTGATGAGACTGCTATTTTAAAAGCAACTACAAGTTCTCAAAAGGCTACTATAAATGCTGTGATTACAGGAAAAGACATCAAGCGTTTACAAGAATTAGTACGAGAAATACCTATAAGTGATGTGCTCATTGAATATGTGAGTGCAATGGTGAGAGCAACACGTCCTGCAACAACAGCTATAGATTTTGTAAAACAGTGGGTAAGTTGGGGAGCAGGACCAAGAGCAGGACAAGCAATGATTCTTACTGCAAAAGCTAGCGCATTACAACAAGGAAGAACGGCAGTTACTGTAGAAGATATTAATAATGTTGTGCTACCTGTATTAAGACATCGTATACTTATTAATTTTAAAGCAGAAGCTCAAGGAATAACAGCAGATGATGTGACAAAGCATCTCATTGAAGAAGCACAACATCTTTTAAAATAATCATAGTGGTAAAAGAAGACTATAGAGACTTATACAAACCAGAAATTATTAATAGTATTTCTGGGCTTTTACTTATTTCACGAGTGATTGTAGATAGTTTTTTGACTGGTCTTCATAAAAGCCGCCGTGTAGGAACAGGGATCGAGTTTAGTCAATATCGAGGGTATGAACCTGGAGACGATTTGAGATTATTAGACTGGAAAATGCTTGCTCGATCAGGTAAATATGTTCTCAAACAAGCCGAAGTAGATACACATATATCTGTAAAATTTATCGTAGATGCCAGCGCATCGATGTCACATTCAGAAAACGATATTTCAAAAATAGATCTAGCAAAAGTACTTGTAGCGTCATTATCTAAACTAGCAATTCAGCAAGGGGATGCCGTAGGACTACTTACTTTAAATGGAACGTCTTTAGAACAGTTACAACCTGCAGTACACAAGCAACATTTTAATAAGTTATTATATCAATTAACAACATTAGAAAACAAGGGAAAGTGGCCAGCACATATTGAAATAGAGCAATTGCACGATAAACGTCACAAAGAAATTATCTTTTTTATTACAGATCTCTATGAGGCTACAGAAGAGATAACTAAAGTAATTACAAATTTAAAAACTAGCCGAAACGAAGTTATTGTACTTCACGTAATGGGAAATAAAGAGTTAGCATTTGATTATACAGGGCAAGTTATTTTTGAAGATTTAGAAACTGGACAAAAACGTAAAGTGAGTACAAAAGATATACGTGTAGCATATCTTGATAAATTAAATACGTCTATAAAATCTATAAAAGAGACGTTGCTTAATTCAGGAATTAATTATGAGCTTTTTTATCTCAATGATCACATAGGAGAAGCACTTCAATTATTTCTTAAAAAGCGACAACAACTGTTATAAATGGCCTTTTCAAATCCGTTATACTTATGGGGATTATTAGGTATATTAATCCCAATTGCTATTCATTTATGGAGTAAGAAAAAAGTGCTTACTATCAAGATGGGAAGCATTCAGTTTATTGATGAGAGTAAATCTAGACAGCATAAAAGTATTGCTATAAATGAATGGTGGTTACTCATTTTACGTTGCTTACTAATAAGTATTGTAGTGCTCATAGTATGTGAACCTACAATAGAAAAACCTATCAAAAAATCAAAAATCACATATATTTTTGAGCCTTCTTTGTTAGAAACCAAAGCTATAACAAAGCTATTAGATACCATTTCTAAAGACCAGAGTTTACTTTTACAACATAATTTTCCTGAGATAGATAGAGATCATTTGCAACAAGATCAGAGTGAAATACCAGATTATTGGCAACTTGTTAATGAGATAAAAACCCTTCCTTCAGACAGTATTGTTGTGTTTACACAGGCCTTAACTTCTGGTGCAAAAGGCAAGCGACCACCTATGCCGGCTCATATAAACTGGGTAAGCGTTTCTCCTGATCAAAATAAAGTGTCAGAAGTTGTAAAAGCCATTAAGGTAGGAGATAGTATTACTATATTTACGGTAGAGAGTGATGAAAATAGATACGCTTTCGCGAAAGCGAAACACTCCCTAACCTCTTTAAAGTCTTCTATACATAATCAAGGCGATCGTCTTTCTGTGATATCTAATGGCATCAAAAAATGGATTCCATTAGAAACTCAAAAACCAATTGCTGTTACTATTGTATATGATAATGAACAACAATCTCAGGTATCTATTTTAAAAGCAAGCTTTAAAGCAATATCTAAGTATATCGAGGTTCCTATTAACGTAAACACTGTTATTGCTACAGCTATAGGAGAGGTAGAATTTATAAATAACTTGGTTTGGTTAAGTACACAACAAACAACAATAAAGAGTGATAAGTTGTTAGTTTATAAACCCGATGATGATGCAATGCATTTTATAGCATCACAAAATGATAGTCTATATTATCTCACAGCTCCTGTAACATATCAAGCTATATATGAAGCTTCTTTTACAGAAATGATCTTACAATGGCTCAACATATATCCAGAATTAAAATCTATAAATACAAAATTAGATACCCGAATAATGCCTTTAGAGCAATTAGTAGGTAATCAAAAAGACCAAGTAATAACAAATACTAATGAAGTTAAAAAAGCATCAATAGTATCCTATTTGTGGGTATTGCTATTGTTTGTTATAGTGATAGAACGCATACTTGCATATGTAAGAAAACAATAAAATGCAGTCAGGTAAAAAAATCATACAAGAGTATCGGCGTCGTTGGCATATGCTACAAACAGTAGAGTGTATGCTGTATTCGGTTGCTGCCGTGATTTTAGGTTTTGTAATATTGGGGTTTTGGTTTTCAATAGCTGCTTTTGTAATGGTTTTTGTAATATGTATTGCAATAAGAAAACCGTGGTCTTTAACCGAAACAAAAGTTAGTAATCACATAGACACACATCTTAAAAGTGCCGAGTATAGTTCGAGTTTACTGCTCAAAGAGACTTCTACTATGAGTAGTGTCGCACAATTACAACAGCAAAAAATAATACAACGACTAGAAGCAGACATCTTAGATGTACCCACAAATACTCATATAAAAAGAGGTGTTATTATTTTGATTGTTGTTATTGCAATGGCGTTGTTAATAAGAGTTTTTGGAGTGGCTCATAAAGATGTATTTGACAATCAACCCAACAGTCAAGAACCTGCTATAGAGTTTACACATTCTAACACTATTGAAGCGATTTCAGAACCACCCGTTTTGATGAGCGTGCAATTAGTTATTGAATATCCTTCATACACCCAGTTGCAATCAACAAGCACTTCTAAAATGACAATAACTGCCGTAGAAGGAACACGTTTTAGCTGGCAACTCACCTTTGATAAAGTCGTTCAAAATGTGCTAATAGAAGGATTAAGTGATCGCGATATAACAATGTCTTCTGTAGATAAAAAAGAGCTAAATACGTTTAAAAAGTCTATTGTGCCAGTATCTTCTGGGTATTACAACTTTAAATTTACAGATACTTCTGGGGCTAGTTACACATCAGATATCTATGCCATTACATTAGTTCCAGATATTGCTCCTGTTATCCAAGTTTCAGGATTAGATCCATTTACAAGTTTTGATTATTTAGATAAGAAACAGCTTTCATTTACCGCACACCTCACCGATGATTATGGCATTGAAAACACTCATATTATCGCTACAGTGAGTAAAGGAGAAGGCGAGTCTGTAAAATTTAGAGAAGAGCAACTTAGTTTTGATCAAGTATTAAAAAAAGGGGAGAAGGTGAGCACGCTTTCGCGAAAGCTAAACCTAAATGATCTCAAAATGGAGTTAGGTGACGAATTGTATTTTTATGTAGAAGCCATTGATACTAAAAAACCAAACCCTAATATCTCTCGTAGTGAAACTTTTTTTGCAGTCATAAAAGATACCGTAACAGATGGTTTTGGAGTAGAAGGAACGCTAGGAGCAGACCTGATGCCAGATTATTTTAGGAGTCAGCGACAATTGATTATCGATACCGAAAAATTGATTGCAGAAAAAACGACCATTTCTTCTTCAGAATTTAAGTCTCGAAGTAATGATCTTGGTGCAGATCAAAAAGCATTACGACTAAAATATGGGCAATTTATGGGAGATGAAGAAGATTCTGGCCTTGCGATAGATCGAGAAGTACCTGAGCAACTCATAGATCCAGACGATCCTACGGCTGGTTATCGTCACGATCACGATTCTGAAAATGAGCATAATCTTGTAGAAGAAAAAGAAGAGCATCACGATCACGATGAGCATCACGATCACGACGAGCATCAAGAAGAAGAAACCTCTCCTTTAGAAGATTATTTACATAATCACGACGATCCCGAAGAGTCTACTTTATTTACGGCATCATTGCGTAGCAAGCTTAAAGATGCAATGGCACAAATGTGGGATTCAGAATTACAATTACGTCTTGCAACACCAGAAAAATCATTATCATATCAATATAAAGCGCTTGAGTTAATACAAGAAATTAAAAATAGCGCGCGTATTTATGTGTATCGCATAGGTTTTGATCCGCCTCCTATAAAAGAAGATAAAAGATTGAGTGGCGATCTTGATGAGGTAGGAAATGTATTTAAAAAAGACAAAACAACATTTGAAGATAACTACCATTTTATGCGTTTGAGTATTTCGATTTTAGAAGATCGATTAGATGCAAATGAAAAGATTATAGATCAGGATAGATCTATTTTTTCAAAAGCAGGAAAAGAACTTGCCTTACTTGCTATTAAAGAACCAAGTAAGTATTTACAAACATTACAACAACTCAAACGATTAACAGAAGAAAAGCAACAACCTAAAGAAGTATTACAATCTGTTAGAAAAGGGTTGCTGCGTGCAGTTCCAGAAATGGCAGCAACTGCTTTTAAAAATGCAGCATATCAAAATACATTGCAACTGCTCACCATTAAAGAGTTACAGAATAATGATTGAGCAATTACAATTTTATAATGTATATTGGATATGGCCTGTTTGTGTTGTAGGTCTATTGCTGTGGGTACTTTTTATTTGGAAAGAATATAGTTCCCAAGAACGTGGATTAAAATTATATGTGAGAATCTTGATTGGATTAGTAGCTGTTTTTTCTTTGGCAATGATTGCTTTACAACCTATGATGTTACAAGAAATAGATAAAACAGAAGCTATTTTATTGACTAAAAATTATGACCAAAACAGGTTAGATAGTCTAGAGAAAGCTCACCCATTTATAAAACAGATTTCATATAAAAAGGTTCCTAATTTATCATCTGTATTAGACTCCATAAAAAAGGTCTATGTATTAGGAAACGGTATAGAACACTACGATCTTTGGCAGTTTAAAAATGTATCTACACAATATCTTGGAACTCCAGATATATCAGGAATTATTGAAATAAATTATAATCAGGAAGTCTATATAGGAGAACCATTAGATATTACAGGTTATTATAAAAATGGGACACAAGATTATCAATTACTTATAGAAGATATAAGTGGGAGTACAATAGATTCTATTAGTTTAGAAAGTAAAAAGTTTCAAAAATTTAATCTAACAGTAACTCCAAAAGCTACAGGAGCATTTGTATATACCATTACAGAAAAAGATAGCTTGGGAGTAGTTGTGAGTAAAGAACCTTTACCATTTACTGTAAAGGAGAAAAAGCCACTACACATTTTTATTGCTAATACATTCCCTACGTTTGAGACAAAGTACCTTAAAAATTTTCTAGTAGATAGAGGTCATAAAGTTTTAATCCGTAGCCAACTTACAAAAGGAACCTATAAGTTTGAAAATTACAATAGAGAGGCAGCCTCTATTTATGGTTTTACGACTAAAAACCTAAAAGATTTTGATATCATTATTCTTGATGTCGCTACATTAAAAGTGTTGTCTAAAGCATCTCTTGATGCTTTAAAAAAAACAATAGAAACGCAAGGGTTAGGTGTTTTTGTGCAGCCAGAAGAAGGGATGAGATCTAGCCTTCCTAATTGGTTAGGATTAGATATTGAGATTGCACAAACTACAAATGCACAATTACTAAATTATAAAGATAAACTAGATAGTTATCCGTTTAGATTTAAGCAAGAAGCTTCTACGCAAACCATTCATATAGATAATGGTCAAAATGTGTCTGGCTATGTATATTATGGGCTAGGAAAAATAGGCAGTACTTCGCTCTTAGATACTTATAGTTTGGTGTTAAACGGTACTGAAAAAACCTATGCTTCTTTATGGTCAGATATGATTTCTATCTTGAGTAAAAAAGAACAATTACTCACAAGTTGGAAACCTAAAGAAAGACTGATTTATCAAGATGAACCATATCATTTTGAAATTCAAAGTGTGCTTGATCCTATGACTGTTGTAAATAATGATCAAACTCATATTCCATTAAAAGGAGATATATTTTCAAAACAGCATTGGTTAGGAATTGATTATCCCACAAAAAAAGGATGGAATACACTAGCTATCACAAAAGACAGCCTTTCTATGCATCAGTATTATGTATATGATACTTCAAACTGGAAAACACTGCGAGCATATACTACAATGCAACATACAGCTAATACTTTTCATTCAAACCAAGTACAATCAGAAGCAAAAAAGGTGTTTATGCCTGTCTCGTTGTTTTGGTTTTTTATGGTCTTTTTGCTGAGTTCAGGGTATTTGTGGGCAGCTCCGAGGTTTGGTTTTTGATTTTTTACGCTTTCGCAAAAGCGTACTTATAACTACAATATTGTCAGCTATTTAAGAAACGATACATCTCATAATATGATATATCAATCTCGCAGCCAAACGAGCAGTACAATGAGACCATTGCAAAAGGTTAGTTAGACTAGGAGGTTTCTTATTTTTTATTTAAAGACTCATTAAATTCATTACAGAATGAATTTTTGTATAATTTCACTATTTAATTTTAAAAACTATATTTGCGTACTTAAAACACAATATAAAGATGTCATTTCCAAATCCGCAAATAAAACTCACTGTAGATGCTATTGTATTTGGGTATAATGAAGGAAAGATTTCTATACTTTTAATCCAGCGTAAGTACGACCCTTTTAAAGGGCAGTGGGCAATCCCAGGAGGGTTTGTACTAGAAAATGAGTCTTTAGAAGAAGCCGTAGCGCGCGAACTCAAAGAAGAAACAGGTGTATCTATAAACTACTTAGAGCAGTTATATACATTTGGAAATGTAGATCGTGACCCAAGAGGTAGAGTGGTATCTGTAGCATATTTTGGACTCATTCATCCAGAAGGTCATACGCTAGAAGCCACTACAGATGCAGAAAAAGCACAATGGTTTGATATGGAAACATTACCAGAATTATCATTTGACCATAAACAAATTATAGACGTTGCTATAGAACGACTACGTGGCAAGATCACCTACGAACCCATAGGTTTTGAATTATTAGAAACTAAATTTCCTTTCTCAAACTTAGAGAAACTATACACCACCTTATTAGGAAGACCTATAGATCGTCGTAACTTTCGTAAAAAAATCAATAGTCTAAATATCTTGGACGAACTCGATGAAAAAATCTCTCAAGGTAAAGGAAGACCAGCCAGCCTTTTTCGTTTTAATGAGAAACGATACAAACAACTCCAAAAAGAAGGAATCATCTTCGAAATTTAAATAATCTCCGTGAAGACGGAGGTATTATTAAGATAGGAATTTACTTTAATAAATATATTTAGCGTAAATTTTACACATAATATGTAATTAGAATCAAAATGATTATTTATATTTGTGTCATAATTACACAAAATAAAATAGTATGAACGGACTTTTGCTTACAGACGGATATAAAACAGGGCACCACCAGCAGTACCCAGAAGGAACAGAAGAAGTATATTCTAACTGGACACCTCGTAGTAATAAATATGCACCACAAGGATGTGATAAAGTCCTTTCTTTTGGACAGCAATATGTGATTAAGTGGTTGCACGATTATTTTGAAGATAATTTCTTTTCAAAACCCAAAGATCAAGTATGTGATGAAATAGAAGAAGAACTTTCTCTGTATCTCAATACTCCATACGATGGATCACATTATAGAGCCTTACACGATTTAGGATATTTACCTATTAAGGTAAAGTCATTACCAGAAGGAGTTGAGGTGCCTATACGAGTACCTATGTTAACTGTAGTAAATACAGATAAAGACTTTTATTGGGTGACTAACTTTTTAGAAACAATACTGTCTACAATGCTGTGGCAGCCTATGACATCTGCATCTATTGCATTATTGTATAAGCGCATTTTTAAAAAATGGGCATTAAAAACAGATCCAGCTAACCTTGCATTTATTGATTTTCAAGGTCACGATTTTTCAATGCGTGGTATGGGAGGTTTACAAAGTGCACTTTCTTCTGGATTGGGTCACGCTGCTGTTTTTTTAGGGTCTGATACATTACCTGTAATAAGCGGAATGCGTAAATACTATAACGCTCAAGGTTTTGTGGTAGGTTCTGTAAATGCTACCGAGCACTCTGTGATGTGCGCAGGTACTAAAGATGATGAGATAGGAACTTTTCGTCATTTAATGCAAACATATCCTAGCGGAATACTCTCTGTAGTAAGTGATACTTGGGATTTATGGAAAGTACTTACAGAGTATTTACCTACACTTAAGCAAGAGATACTTAGTCGTGAGGGTAAACTTGTGATACGTCCAGATAGCGGTGATCCTGTAGCTATTATTTGTGGGACAAATACAAAAATAGGAGGAAACTCACCTCAAGAAAAAGGAGTAGTAGAGTTGTTATGGGAGACTTTTGGAGGTACTATAAATGAGCAAGGTTTTAAAGTTTTAGACTCACATATAGGAGCTATTTATGGAGATAGTATCACAACAGAGCGTGCAGAAAATATTTGTCAGCGGCTGCACGATAAAGGCTTTACTTCTACTAATGTGGTTCTAGGTATAGGATCTTTTACCTATCAATTTAACACCCGTGACACTTTTGGTTTTGCAATGAAAGCAACCTCTGTGGTGGTTAATGGAGAACGCCGTGAGATTTTTAAAGATCCTATTACAGATGATGGTGTGAAGAAATCTGCAAAAGGATTAGTAAAAGTGGTAACAGAAAATGATGAGTATGTATTAGTAGATCAAGTATCAGAAAAAGAAGAGCAAGAAGGTGAACTAAAAGTGATTTATGAAGATGGCCGCTTTCGCGAAAGCGTAACCCTAGAAACCATACGCACACGCATAAATAATAGTATTTAAAAGAGTAAAGATGAGCTATACAATCAAAAAATTTAAAGACGGTCAAGTTGCGACAACACTTACAGAAAGCGGAAACTTGCATATTAAAATTCGCGGAAACAGCTATGAAGACCTCTTTACGATAGCCTCTATAAAAGAAGCTTGGGACGCCGCACACGCGGTAAATAAGATGGTAGTGTCACAGTTAACCATCTATTGTTTAATAGCCCAACGATCTGACAGACGTTTTAATGAAAATGAATCTTTTGATCTTAAAGTAGTAGCGCGTTTTATTAATAGTTTGAAGTTTGATAAAGTAGAAGTTTTACACCCGCATAGTGCTATTTCACTCGCATTAATAGATAATGCAGTTGCTATAGATCACTTTCAATATGTACAGCAGGCATATAATACAATAGGAAATCCAGTATTAGTGAGTCCAGATGCCGGGGCTTATAAAACAACACACCATATTGCAGAGTTGCTAAATGCAGATTTGGTGCCTAGTAATAAAGTGCGAGTAGATGGCGCTCCGCAAATTAGTATTCAAGGCGATGTGAAAGATAAAGATTGTTTAATTGTAGATGACCTTGCAGATGGCGGTCGTACGTTTAAGTTTCTCGCAAAAGCATTAAAGGATCAAGGAGCTTCAAAAGTGTTTTTATACGTCACCCACGGTCAGTTTAATTATGGTTTTGAAGAACTAAAAGAATATATCGATCAGGTGTATTGCACAAATAGTTACAAGGATATTGATAATGACTTTGTGACGCAGTTTACGGTGGTGTAGCATACGCTTTCGCGAAAGCGAATAATAATTAAGAATAATGAAATACGATATAGAAAAAATAAAAGCACAGTATGACTCAAATCCTATTTTGAAATACATTTTCTTTTGGGGGCATACACCATCTCAGGATGGAAGTATACAAAAAACGTGTTTTAGTCAGTGGTGGTCAAGCAGTTTTGAAGTAGATGGGGAGATATATAAAACAGCAGAGCATTGGATGATGGCAGAAAAAGCAAGGTTGTTTGATAATGAAGATATTCGTCTTGAGATCATTAAAACTTCACATCCTAATGCCGTAAAAAAGCTTGGGCGTAAAGTAAAAGGCTTTGTTGCTGAGGTTTGGGATGCTCATAAATATGAAATTGTAAAACAAGGTAATTATTACAAATTCAGTCAAAATAAGGATCTTAAAGAATTTTTATTGAATACAGGTAATCGCATTATTGTAGAGGCAAGTCCAGTAGATCCTATTTGGGGTATTGGTCTTACTCAACAAGATCAGAAATCTAAAAACCCACATTTATGGGAAGGTGAGAATTTACTAGGCTTTGCGATAATGGAAGTAAGAGATATGTTGCGAGGAATACATTAATAAAGTAGATATGGAATTAATAAAAGCACCAACGCCTTATTTTTCAAAAGATAGATATACTGTTTTTCTCGCGGGAAGTATTGAAGGAGATACCGCGATGAATTGGCAAGATTATATTAGTGATAAATTAGTAGATCAAGAGGTGTCTTTATTAAACCCTAGAAGAGATACTTGGGACACAAGTTGGAAACAAGAGATTACAAACAAGCAATTTAAAAAGCAAGTAGATTGGGAGTTAGATGGGCTGGATCAAGCAGATCTTATTGTGATGTATTTTGATAAAAATACAAAGTCACCCATTAGTCTTTTAGAATTAGGGTTGTATGCAGCAAGTAATAAAATGGTAGTGTGTTGTCCTGATGGTTTCTGGCGTAAAGGGAATGTAGATATTGTATGCGAACGCTATGGAATTGAACAGATAAGAAACCTTGATGATCTGGTTTTATATATAAAAAAGCAAATTAAATGAATGATGTAATACTAAAATATGCTTCTCTTTTTGGAGGATCTGGAGATAATAAAAAATCTAAGGAATACTTAGAAACCATAAAGATAGGAGAGTTATTGGCAAGCAATGGTTTTATTATAAAAAATGGTGGCTATGGCGGAATGATGGAAGCTGTCTCTCACGGAGCAACTCAAGTAGGAGGTAGAGCTATTGGTATTACTTGTAAAGAAGTAGGATCATCTGAAGGAAATAAATACCTGTCAGAAACAATAGTTACTGATAGATTGTATGATAGATTACCTCTTTTAATAGAAGAAACTTCGTTGTTTATTGTTCAAAAAGGAGGAATTGGAACATTATCAGAAGTCTTTTTAACATTAGATATTCTAAGAAAAGAGAGTGTCTCTGTAAAACCTAGAGTTTTATTTATAGGTAAGTTTTGGAATAAGATTTTAGAGCCTATAAAAGAAAATGTTTTACCACAATCAGAGCATAATCTATTTGTAGTTTTAAATAAAATAGAACAAATTAAAGAGTATCTGTAGTAAACGAAATACGCTTTCGCGAAAGCGTAACACCATCAATGTCAATATTTTTATTGCTGCTTCTTTTTATTAACTTTTACATCACGAGAAGCGTAGCCACTGTGTAAAGACACTTCTTTTATGGGAACAGCTCCTGGCTCTTTCATTGTATCGATAATGATGTCAAGATCTTCTTCGGCAAGAAAGGCTCTAATGTCATAAAAGTCATCACACCATATTTCTTCTTGGTTTTTATCAAGACTGGGAGATCTCTCGCTAGATCTATTTTCGTCTGCAACGACACGTGCTTGAATACGACTGAGGTTATTAGGGCTCATAAACTCTATGCCATATAGTGAGTTAGTTGCTTTTTTTACCACAAGACGACCGTTTTCTACCCAAGCAGTCTCCATTGTATCGTTTACTTCATAACCTGCTTTTTCAAGCGCTGTTTTGATCGCTTTTCGTCTCGCTTCTACAATAATATTTTCTGAGGTGTTTTCATAAAACTCACGTGCTTTTATAGCGGTTTGTTGTATGTCTTCAAGATCTGTAGATTGGATTTTTTCTTTCCATTGAACAATAAAATTGAGTTCTAGATCTAAGGTTTCAATAAGCTGTATGCCATTGCTCAAGTCTTCTCGAGCGTCTCTAAGTGCAAGCTCATTTTTAGTAAAATTTGCTGCATCTATAATGAGAGAATCTAATTGTAAATTATAGTTAGCTTGACGTGTATCTAGATCTGCGCAGCGTTGTATTAAGGCTTGTATTTTATGTTGAGACATATCGTTTACATACATCTCTTTAAGTGTGCGCTCTAGTTTTTGTAATCGAGATTGGGTTTCGGGAAATTCAGATTTCCAATCGTTTACAGAGAGTAAGCTATCACCTTTAGATAATCGTTGTTGTATTAACCGTTGTTCTTCTGATAATTCGGTCGTTGTTAATACAGACTTCTTAAGTAGGTTGTATAAATTATCTACTTGGATTTTATATAATGCGATATCGTCTTTTGAAATTATAGTAGGTGTTTCAAACTGTTTAAAAGGAATACCTTTCTCTGTTAATATAGCTGTTAATTCATTATGAGTACTCTTCAAGTTTTTAAAAACTTCCCAAGTAGAAGCACGAGTTTGAGTTACTTTTTTATGTAATTTTTTTCGTTCTTCTTTAAGAAAATTAATTTGTTCTGGAACCTCACGTTCTATCTTGAGGTAGTCATCTATAGATAGGTTTTCATAAAATGTAACCCTTTTTTCAAGTTCTTTTTTTAGATTTTCATCTAGAACATCATTTTTTTGAGCATATTCTATTGTTTTTTGCACTTCGTGAGCAAGTCTAGAAAGCCATCTATTTTTAATAATTTGACGTTCTTGAGGTGTGACAATACGCACTACTTTTGGTCCGCTCATTACTCTTGTTTTAGAGCCATCTCAATGGCAGTTTTTAATCGTGATTGTTCTTGATACGTGTTTTCTAACCACATATATGAGGTTGTTCTATATATATTGGGGATAGATTTTTTTAACACTAAAGGGCGCCATAATTCTCTATATCTAGCTCGCTTTAATAAATTATTATTTGGGGCATCACATTCGATACCTAAAATAAAACGTCCTGTCTTTTTATCTTTAATGGCAAGGTCAATATAAAATACAGAGCTGTCATTATCTTCTACAGTTTCATACCCTAAACTATTTATAAATGCTTTGACGGTATTTTTAAATCCGTCGCTTTGAGGTGCTTCAACACTATAAGACTCACCGGGTGATAATTGTTTTAAAGTTTTGGCAGCGATCGATATTTGATTATGAGAGTGTATTTCTGCATAATTAAGATAGGTTTGTATATAATCTCTAGGTTTAGAAGGGAGCCTTCCAGTAGTTAATATATCTGATATATCTTGTATAGGCATTGATGTTGCGATAACAATCTTGCGTCTCGCTCTAGTAATAGCCACATTGAGACGACGCTCACCACCGCGATGTCCTAATGCTCCAAAATTTCTTCTAAAAGAACCTAAAGTATTATATCCAAATGTGGTGCTAAATAAAATCATATCACGTTCATCACCTTGAACATTTTCTACATTTTTAACAAAGAAGCCCATATCTTCTCCTTCTTGCTTTTTATTACGTTCTATTGTTAATGCACTTCTAAAGGTCTCATCATTTGTAGCACGTTCTTCTATTTTATCTTCTATGAGTTCGGCTTGTTTTTTATTAAAAGTGACAATTCCGGTACTCAATCTTTCAGATTCTGGAAGTTTCCAATGTACTGCTAAATAGTTTATCAATTCATCTGCTTCATCACGATTGGTTTGTTGATCGTAAATTCCGTTTACACGTATAACTTCTAGCGGCTGCACATTTGCAATCTCTTCCTTAGGATGATATGCTGGAATGTGGAGCATTCTGTTATAAAAAGCATAATTAGAAAAATTAATAAGCGCTTTATATTGAGATCTATAGTGAATTTGTAGTGTGGTAGTAGGCAACACTGTTTTTGAAAGAGAAAGTAGGTCAGGACTGTCTTTTACTTCCTTTTTATTCCAAGAATCTTGATAAGTAGCGAGTTCTTCTTCAGAATGATCTTCATCTAATTGAAGCTGATCATCACTATCATCATCTGCTTCCATTTTTTGTGCAAAAAAACCTGTCGGAGGCATTTGTTTTTCGTCTCCGCTTATAATTACTCTTTTTGCTCTAAATAAAGATGGGATTGCGTGATCAACTAGCATTTGAGAAGCTTCGTCAAAAATGACAACATCAAACATCCCAGATTGTAATGGTAATGCTTGAGAAACAACTTCTGGATTCATAAGCCATACTGGTCGTAGGTCTAATAATCCTAGAGGTTCACCGAGATCAATAAATTCTCTAAGTTTTTTATAATTCTTACCTCTTAATCTAGTAATGCTATTCCATTGTGATTGAGATTCTATATTTTCAAAATTGTAATTAAGAGCAAGCACCTTTTGATTAATCCCTTTAATTTCATCTAGATGATTTTCTAAATGTTCTATTTTTTTATAAACTTCCTTCTCAGTCATTAACATAGAAGGATATGTTCTTTCTATGCGTTGTTTCCAGGATAATAAGCTTTCGCGAAAAAGTGAAGTGCTTATTACGGTGCTCCAAGTATCTTCAGGGAAAGATGATATTTTTTGCTCGTAGTTTCTGAGAATCGTAAAAATGTCAAGAAGTGAGTCGCGATTAAGACTATCTTCAAAGCGTATTCTAAATTTTTGATACGGACTAAAATGAACCATATCTTTAACCATAGATTCTAAAACAGTTAGATCTATCTCATTTTGAGATACTGCATTTTCAAATCTACTGTTTGATTCTGTAGTTAACCATTTTTGAAGTGCACTTAATTTTTCAAGAGATTGTTGTTTGTTTTTAAAACGCTCGCTCGCTTCCTGTAATTCTTTTGCAAAGTCTGCATATTCTTTCTGATTACCAGATTCAAGAATGATACGTGCTTCTTCATTTGCGGGGCAACTCTTTAGCACGCTAACTAATGTAATAGACTGCATAAGATCACGGTTAGTAGACTTAATGTTTATAGCTAGTACTCTTGGTTCTGTTATGGTTTCTGTTGTAAGTTTTAGCTTTCTGAGCTGTTCAGAATATTGTTTGTGATATGTTCTAAATTTTTGCTCTAAAGTAATAGCCTTTTTAAGGTCTGTTAACTTATTTTGATCAAATGGAAGACTATGATGTTGAAAAGCTTTTTTTAATCGCGATTTATACATCCAATAGAATGGATTCAATTTTTTAAAAGAAGAAGTGCTTAAATGAATGGTACAAGCTTTATGCAACTTTAAAAGATCTTCATCTGTAATCTGGTCAAAATACTGTTTAAAGAGATTGTTTTGATAAGCTGTAATAAGCTGTTTTACATTTTCTAATAGGTTTGCAAGCGCGTCATAAATATCATTACCTATAGAGCGGTTATCAAATTCATCATATAAAAGATCAAGCCATAGATTGCAATTTACTGCTTGAGATTGTGTAACATTTAGTAATGTTTCTTTATGGTTTTTTAGCCATTCTTCATAATCTCTAGCATTAGGTAAATCTAGTTTGCCTGAGGTTTCTTTTACTAGTGCTATACGTTGTTTCTCTACTCCGTAAAAGTCATCTAAAGCATCGGCAATGGTAGATTTTGTAATAGCATCAAAAGGACTGACTTTAAGATTACTTAGCGTGTTGCCTTCATATTTTGAAGGTAGCCAGTCTGTAATTAAACCACTTACTTCTTCAATGCTCACATTGATTGTGTCTGTAGTACTATTCTCAAAAAGCATTCGTAATTCTGGAACTTCTATAAAATCTTTTAAGGATAGCTTTATAAGCTCAGATAATATATTGCGATAACTTAACCCTGAAGTCTCATCTACTAAATGAATTTGATGTGAGAGTATATCTAAATCTGCTTCAACACGATCTATTTGTTTAGCGACATTTTCACGTTTTTGTAAAAGTTCGCCTAGAGTATTTTGATTGCGAGATTGAGAGTGGTAATGGTCTATCTGTTCTCTAATTCCTTGTATGATGGGCTGACGATCTCTGGCTAAATCTGTAATGAGCAACGCTCGATTATCAAGACCTACCGCTTGTAATCTTTTTAAAATTACTTGTATTGCGGCTCTTTTTTGAGAGACAACTAATACTTTTTCTTTACGACCAATACATTCTGAAATAATATTTACAATTGTCTGACTTTTTCCAGTACCTGGAGGACCCTCGATAACAATTCCTGGCGCAACTCTACTCTTTAATACAGCCATATCTTGTGACGGGTCGATAGGCAATGTAGTGTAACGGTTATTTTCTGAAACATCTTGATTTTGTTCTACTATCTCAGGCTTAGAAATTTTTAAGATAGACTCCATTGCTGTTCCTGTATGAGGAAGCTTTTGTAAAAAACGTAGGTCTTCACTAATAGCTTGACCCGTAAAGTTTGCATTAAAAATTACGGCAGATGGATGAAGTTCTACACCAAGATCATCTCTTTTATAAGTTACAGAAGGATGGCTAACAAGTACATTATCATCGCTGGGAAAACAAGTGTTTAATGCATCAATTACTTCTGAAGGCGTTAATGACTGGCGACCTAAAATTTCTACACTTTTTTTCTGTAGTTTTTTATAACTGTCGGGATCTAATGTATTAGCTAGTGCTGGGTTTAATCTTATTTCGCCTTGAGCAAAATCAAAACCCATTTTTAGTGTATGGGTTGCTCGTTGTGAAAAATCTAAATTTACAGGCCATAACAAAATAGGAAGGATACGAGGTCTATGTGTCTTTTTAAGTTGTGCAACTAGAAACGGGAAACCCATATATAGAGAATCTAGACCTGTGTCTCTTTTAAAGTTTGCAGCCTTGAGTAACATACGTCTGGTTCTATATGCCAGTAATGGATTTTCATTAAAACACAGTGGGTCTACATTTTCTGTTCCTGTAGAACGATCAATAATTCCTTGAACCAGTCGTTCGGCAGATTTTAATTTGGTGCCGAGTTCTTGGAGATCAATACGAGCAGAGTGTTTTGAGACTATTAATCGTACTAGTGGTCCTCTAGAGGAAGCATACACTACTTTTCGCTCAAAATGACGTAAGAGATTTGTTGCATACTCGTGTTTAGGTGGAGCAATCCATTTATTTTTAGGCACCGATAAGCATAAGATAGATTGTAATAAAGGCAGTCTTTTTTCTATTCTAAAACGATCTGCCCATCGATCAAGCATTTCATTATTGCATTGAGAAAAACCTTCTAGATGTTCATTAAGCATCTCAAAGATTTCCATTCTGGACTTTACTAAGGTATTTTGGTAAAAAGGAGCATTGGGTGTTAGATCACTTTTTTTAGCTAGATATTCTGTTTTACGTACAAGCTCTCCTATAGCAATAAACTGATTGCGATGAGCACTCAGAATGAGAATCATATCTTCTTCCCGTACCTGTAAATTACTCATTATGTCTGATAATCCAGAGTTATGAGCATCTGGATATAGCTGTCGTAAAAGGTCTAACTCAGATTTAAGTTTTACACGTGATGTGCTGAGCGAATTGATAAGAAATTTATCATTATCTAGTTCAATATGCAACTCTTTTCCTTTTTGAGAGATATTGTGCTTTCTTTCCTTAAGTTGAAATAACCATTTTTCTCTATTGATACCAGATAGAAAATCTGGAACTTGTCCTTCAAGAAGTTTTGTAGCTTTTAGTGCATTGCCTAAAAGCCAAGCTGGAATAATAATTTGTCCTTTCCAAGTTAAGGGTAAAGCATCATTTAAGATCATCAATGCTAAAGAATATCTCCATTCTAGAGGGATATCTTCTCTATTGCGAAGGTCTCTTATGATCGCATTTTTTTTGTGCGCTCCAAGCATTTCATTTACCCAACTTGCAAGTGCGCCAGATGTAAATAATGAGAGACCTTCTTCCCAATGTTGTTCTTCGGCAGCAGCTAGAGCAAAGTAGGCTACGTTTGTATAGGTTTCTGAACCTAATTCAATTTTTTGCTCTTTATTTTGAGTTGGAGTTTCAAGATGTTCTTTTGGAGCTTCTACATATTCTTTTTTAAGCCATTTAGATACTTGTTCCCAATTCCATCTTTGTAAGGGATCTCTACATAAAAGCCCTTTGAGTAATAGTAATATGCGCTCATCAATATTTGAAGGAATATCTACACCTCTTGTGATGAGGTGAATCATAAAGGCCTTGTCATTTATTTTTTCAAAGAAAGTACCTTTAGTAATTTGTTCGAGAATGATCATTCCTAAACTCCACCAGTCTGAAGAGGGACTAATACCTCCAATGATAGCCTCTGGTGCGGTATATCTTGTCAATTCTACAGGTGTATCTGTATCAAGATCATAATCTGATAATCGTGCCGAGCTATAATCGATAATAACAAGGTCAAAACTTTCTGGTTTTCTAAGTAAAATGTTTTGCGGGCATAAATCACGATGACGTAATCCAGCTTCAGAAAGATCGTGTATGGCTCTTCCTATCTCATCTACTAGGCGTTCTATCTTATCTATTTCTAAATAGTCAAGATCTAGTAAAGAGCCTCCTGTAATACGTTCTGAAACTTCAAAAAAGCGATCTTCCCAATAACCAGTTTTTTTAAGAACGGCAATATGATCACCATCTGCTTTGTCCAGAACTTTATATATTGCTTTGTCGGGCTCGCTGTTTTCGTGATATAACGTAAGGAAGTATTCTTGATCTGTACTGTCTTTGACTAAAAAACACTCTTTTGTTGTGCGACTAGTCTCTACACGTTCAATAATTTCATACTCATCAATTTGCTCGATGACAACGGTATCATCTTGTGTTGCAATAACTTCAATATCGGCTCCGCATTCCATACACATAAAGTCACCTTCATCTACTTCGTGACCATTTGTGCAATATCTTTGTGTAGTGGCTGTAAGTTCTTCTTGAATCTCAATTTTTCCACCCTTAGGTGTTTGGGTGACATTCATAAGTAACCAGCTACAGGAATCTCCATCAACAATGTTCTGGCAATACATTTCTTGAACAGGACGCTCACTTTGGCAAGCAGGACAGTGTCTTACAAATTCCATTACTCTTTATTATTTTTAATGACAGCTTGGCTGTGTGATATATGTACATTGTTTTGAGCACTTGCTTCAACAATTTCTTCCATTCCATTTACAGGGATTCCAGCCATCCAGACAGTATCGTTTGTAAACTGGACGTCTAATCTCTTTTCTAATAGATTATTTAAATATATTTCAAATTCATTTTTACCCAGCGAGGTTAAAAAATGAACCTTTTGGTTATCACTTCCTAATAATCGTTTTGTTTGAGACTCTTTATGATCAAAAGGTTCTGATATTAAAACATCGATATTCCCTTCTTTAATATCTTTTTTATTTTTTAATACATCAAAAGTATACCCACTGTATAACAATATACTTTTATGATAAGGATGTAAGAATTTAAGAAGTTTTGATAATGCAGGTTCCTGGTCAAAAGGTTCTCCACCAGATATTGTAATGCCATCACATTTAGGTAACCAGAGGTTTAGCACTTTTTTAAGCTCATCAATAGTGGTTATATTTACATTAAATTGCCAGGTATCTCTAGAGATACAACCTGTACAATGTATAGAGCAACCTTGTAGCCAGATACCTATACGTTTTCCAGGTCCCAGTGTAGTTACAGGATAATGTATACGAGAAATACCTATATCCATAAGATTATAGTTTTTGTAATGTAATACTTGTACCTGTATGATCTACAGAAATAGCTATCGCTTTTAAACTATCGCCATTAGAAGGATGTAAACTAAATAATGCTCTAGAAATAGGAGTAATAAAATGATATTCTATTTTATTACGAATACCTCTACCACCATTGCTTAGATCTTTTAAAGCGAGTTCTTTTAAAGTGCTTATTACTGTTTGATCTATATGTAGTGTGATATGTAATTGTTCTTGAATAGCTTTAATATGGTTATTGAGCATCATATCAAAAATGAGTTCTCCTACAGAGTGTCGTATGTAATCAAACACAATGATATTATCACCTATACGGTTAAGTAGTTCTGGGCGATTTAATTCAAACTTGAAGTAGTTTTCTATTTCTTCTTTAATTTTAAGTTGTATACTTTCAAATGGTTCATCAATAGAAGTATGAGAAACACGATTTCCGCTAGCTGTTTCTTTATAGATTCCTAAATTAGAAGTAAAGATGATTAGCGTTTCAGAAAAGTAAACTTTATCACCACGACCACTTGTTAAAACGCCATCATCAAGAATTTGAAGAAACTTATCTAAAATACGAGGGTGTGCTTTTTCAATTTCATCAAATAGAAGAACACTAAAAGGTTTTTCGCGCACAGCATTGGTAAGCTCTCCACCTACATCATATCCTACATATCCGGGAGGAGCACCTAGAAGTCTTTGGTCAGAATGCTCTGCACTAAACTCTGACATATCAAAGCGTATATATGCATTTTCATCACCAAATAAGAGACTTGTAAGTGTCTTTGCGAGTTCGGTTTTACCAACACCTGTTGGGCCTGCAAGAAACACAACTCCACGAGGTCTGCTATTGCGTTTAGAAGAGCCCACACCGGTAATGGCTCTTTTTACAATATCCATAATGTGTTGTACAGAATGATCTTGACCTTTGACACGTTTTTTAATAAATGTTTCTCCTTCTTCTATTTTCTTGCGATCTATATTCATCCAAGGATCTTCAGTAACGCCCACTTTATATCTCCTTACTGCATCTGCAATATGGTTGATCGCTATAGACTCTGCCCTTGCAAGCTCTATAATAGCCACAAGATCTAAAAGAAGTAAACCTTCAGTTTCATTTACAAAATCTGTGACAATGTTATCTAGATCTTTAGCTTGACTTCCAAAACCTTGCACGAGTGTTTCTACAAGTCTTCTCCTAACAATATGATCTGGTTTTCCTATTGGGATATGCCTTATTTTAGGATTGTTTACCACCATCCAGTCAGGAAGATCACCTTCCTTATCTACAATCCATATAACAGTATTATAAAATGGAGAAGGAGGGGAGCCATAAGGTCTAGTCTCGGTTGTTTGAGATAATACATTTACTAGACTAAAGGTGTCGTGTTCTGCCTTAACAAGACTCTCTGGATTCATAAGTAATTGTGAGGCAAAATCTACAACAAGGGCAATGGGTTGTTCTTTATAGTTAACTATAGATTGTATTACAGTGTTAAAGGTTGCTAGATTATTAAAACCTGCCCCATCATTTGTAGGAATATTGAGTGTATTAAATAATTGCTTTTTTTCTATAGCGTTTCCAGTAAAAAAAGGGATGTCAAATCCATCTAAAGGATTGTAGTAAACTACGTGAGCATACCCCAAACTTTTAAGTTCAAGATCAATAGCGTTTTCTAGTCTGTGCCAGCTAAAACTACCAAAGTCGTTTTTGATGAGTTGTAAGTCTTTCGTGTTTCCCGAAAGTATAAATTGGCTTTTAAGTGGTAAAAACCTTCGTAGGTCTTGTAGCCATCTTACCTTAGTGTCTTTCATAGTAGTAAACTACAGTTTTAAAAACTGCTATTTAAATGTGTTAGTTAGGTTACAGGTTTATGACGTTATAAATTATAGTTTAAAGCCTCATAAAAACAAGTATACTCAAATATAAATAATTAGGTTTTATTACCTCTGTTATGGATTGTAGTATTTGTAAGTACGCTTTCGCGAAAGCGTAAAACTGTATAATAAATTGAGTATTTGATAATTCAATCTTCTACATCTGTATTTTTATCAATAGCGCAAAGTATTTACTTTATAACGGCCAGAATGTTAGTATTTTATTTATTTTTAGCTAGTTAAAAATTATTTTTGGTATGAATGGAATCATAAAGCTCTATGTAGAGGATAAAGAATTTACTGTATTATATTGCGAGTTTAGTTTTTCGCAAGGATCTGATAGCACAGGGAGACCTAGTAAAGATCCCGTTTTTGATGGAGTGCATATTGTTCTTGAAGCTCAAAAATATAATGCTTTATAGAAAATGCCATAGATCCAGATCGTAAGATGCAAATGGTGTTGCACTTTATACCTGTAGAATTAGGTCAAAAAACAAGAAAAGTACACTTAATAGATGCGCATTGTGTAAAAAACAAGACACACTATAGGGCCAAAGGTACAGTCCCGATGACAGAAAGCCTGTTTTTTACCTGTGCAGGAATTAAAGATACTAAGTCTAGTGCAGAGTACAGTGCCTCCTGGCGTACTACCTTCCCAACTACTACTACAAAACAATCTTCAAAAGATCAAAAAAAAGTCACTAAGTATTACTTGACTAATCCAGAAGGAGAGTCTATAGATGAATATAAAGAAAATGACAGGATTGTATTAAACATAGCAACTCGCAACCGTATAGGAGATAGTATAACAGTCTCTCTGGAGGATGCTGCTTTTGATTTTGAACATCACGGTACACCCTTAGAAGATGACACCCTTAGTGGTCTGGCCATAAGTGATGATCTAGAACAAATAGAATTAAAAGTAGTCGCGCAAAAAAATAACGAGTAATGAAACAAACTATTTTTAAAATAAGCTTTGCAGATGGAAAGAGCTACTCTCAAAGTCTCACCCCAATATTACCAGCGCAATATATTGCGACCGTAGCTCCTGTAGATGATGGTTATGACGGTACCTATGGTATAGACTGGTGTGAGCTGGATGATACGTTTACTAATATTGTGAGCTTTCAAGAAACAAAAGTGGCAGATATTACTCACACCCTAGACGAAGCAACCACCCAGTTTATAAAAATAACAGGAGGTACAGACAAAGAAAAAGAAGCTGCCGAAGCAAAAAAGCAACAACTTATTAGAAAACTGTATGGAACCACCTCTTATTATGGTAAGGATTACCCCATCACTTGGGTACATCTTACTGCAGGTAAAAAAGCACTTTTAAAAATAACACCCGTCTTAATAGAAGGTAAAAAAAATAGTGCAGATTTCTTTACCATAGAAAAAAATGCTCATTTTAAAATAACCTATAAAAAAACCACAGATGAGGGTAAAAACCCACCCATCACCTTAGACAACCTTAAGAAAAAAGGTGTTGATATTGAGATAGAGGCCTTAAGCACTTTTGCAGAGCCTCAGTTTATCAGAATATTAGATGTTAACGAGGTGGAAGTAGGCAGGATAGAAATGGCTGCTAACGAGTTAGAGTCACTCGACATTAAAATTATTCCCATAGTCTTTAAGTCAACCAAGGTCAAAGAAAAAGAAGAAGCAACAATACTGTATAAAAAAGCTCTTAATAATGGTGAGCTATTAAAAGGTCTTAATGAGAAAGGGTTGGGACAATTAGGGATACAGTGTAGTATAGAAGCAATGAATATCTCTACACCAGAATATGTAGCAGTAGACCTTACAGACCCTAAGAAAAAC
>CALKZS010000087.1 GCA_938002835.1 uncultured Dokdonia sp.
TCACTTTGCGACTGCCAAAAACGCAAAATAAAGCCATCGGTGTAGTCATCTTTCCAACCCATTTCAGCCCTTGCATCGCTGGTAGGTTTTTGAAACACAATGCGAAAATTCTCCTCACCTAGCTCAGCTGCCATCGCTCGAGCGAAATGCATTTGATGATAGGAAGCTTGATTGGTAAGAAACAGTATTTTCATGGGTGTGAGTTCGTAGCGGTTAGCAGACTATTGTCTAGCCTCTCTGGGCGCGTAGATCAATTCTTCGACAGAGTAACTAATACGGCTATCGTACAACAGTATCGCGAACTAATGTGTCAGAAAGCCTACATTTTACTCGGCTTTTAAGGTAATTTCGTCGCTGCGATTAAAAAGATAATAACAACTCTAATGACCCCCACCAGACCTCCTCAAGACCAGAATTCAAGGGCTGAAAAAAGTGCCCAACAAGCAAGTGAAAACCTCATTGTTTATCGCCAAAACGATGAGCCTAAAACAATCCCTGAGTCGCAAGCACTCTATATGCTTGAAAGCATCGCGCAAACAGACCTAGCTAGAGCTCTAAGCTACTACCACAAGCTCAGCGATGAGAACCCGCATGCGGAGCAATTACTCAAAGCTTTTTACCAGCTTTTACTCGACATGTTTATGCTCGAGGAACTTCTACAAGTTACCAGCGCGCGGCTTAAGCGTATTCCAGACTGTACTATTTCGTTTTCTTGGAAAATGAACGCATTGCAACACATGTTCCGAAACCATGAAGCTATCGACATGCTAGAAGTAGTTGCCCAAGCAAATCCCAACAACGCGCTTACTTGGAACTCGCTTGGCGAATTCCAACGTGACGTCGGCAATTTCGAAGCTGCGAAAGCCTGTTTTGATAAGGCAACAGAGGTCGACCCTTCCTTCGCAGCCGCTTACTGGAACGCCTCAGCTTATAGCACCAGCCCCGAAGCCGATCTCACTAAGATCAAATCTTTAATCTCGGGCAGCCAAGTAGCCGAACGAGATATTCATAATTTGCACTTTTGCGCCTATCGCCTTCGCGAAAGTACCCAGCAATACGAAGATGCTTTTGAGCACTTACAGATTGCTAATGGTCTAAAGCGGCGCACTATCCACTACGATGTTGATGCGGAACTAGCAATCGATGAAAACGCAAAAACAGTTTTCACCCCTGAACGCCTCAACTCTTTAGACGAAGGGCCGATCAGTGAATTGCGCCCTATTTTCATCATGGGTATGCCTCGCAGCGGCACCACCTTGATTGAACAAATCATCGCCAGTCATAGTGAGGTCAATGGTGGCGATGAATATACAGCGTTAGCAAACGCTATTTCACGCGCTCAGCGCCAATCAAACTTCGACGGTCCCGTGGATCAATGGCTTTCAAGTCGTGCGACTAAAGATTGGCATGAAATAGGCAAACTGTATGAACACAATACTCGATTCGTACGCGGCGATAAGAAAGTGTTTACCGATAAAAATCAGTTCAACCATCGTTCGATAGGCATCATTAAGGCATCCCTGGCAAATGCCAAAATCATTATGGTTGACCGCAATCCAATGGACGTTGCCTTTGCCTGCTATAGGCAATTATTTAACGGCCAAGGCGCAAAGTTCAGCTACCAAATTGATGAGCTGGTTAAAATCTACGCGAGCTACTTATCACTGATGAAGTATTGGGAATCGCATACCGATAACTTAATTATGCGCGTAAATTACGAAGATTTGGTGGCCGACCAGATTGCTGTAAGCTCGAGGCTATTAAACTTTTGCGGGCTTGAGCTTGAACAGAGCTGCATCGACTTTCACAAAACTCAGCGAACCGTAAAGACCCTCAGCGCATCACAGGTCCGACAAGCGATTTTTACGCAAGGCATAGATCGTTGGAAACAATATGAAAGCCAACTTGAACCTATGAAAGTTGCCTTGGAAAAAGCAGGCTTAGTTTAACCACCTCTAAGCCAACCTTACCGCAGCTTAATTTTCAATAAGCAATGCCCTTATATTGAGACAGGTCTTGAGAGTTAAGACAATCAAAACTCTAACTCGACATGATCACAAAACTCTCTGTTTTAACCGCCTTAACGTTTGTTGTGGCGACTGGCTCAGCCTACTTTTATGCAAGTGTTTCATATGCTCAATCCAGCGTTTCGACAAACGCGACACAAAGCGATAACGATATTGCTGATCAGTTTTTTAGCTTGCTCCTTAGTGCTGACCCGATTCAAATCAATAAGACTCTCAAGAATATAGAACAAGATTGGTCGATCGAACACATGCCAATGGCAATCGAAACGCTCGGATTCGCGCAGTCAGAATATGTACGCTCCCGGCTATTTAAACTTATTGATCAGAACAGCCCAAAGAAAGCGTTTAAAGACAATAATGCGCGTTACCAATGGCTATGGAACCAAGATATCCCAACAATAAAAGGTTATGCCAATTTCAAAGCGCAACTATACAGCCACATCGATCAGAGATTCGAAACCTACTTTAAAGGGCGCCAAGAGTTAGCAAGCATTCGCCTCGATGAGATTCGCTGGGGCGGAGTGATTCAGGATGGTATTCCACCCTTAAGAAATCCCGACATGATTGGAGCCGAACAAGCCGATTATCTCGGCGACAACAATATTGTTTTTGGCATAGAAATCAATGGCGACGCGCGCGCCTATCCTAAGCGGATTCTAGCCTGGCATGAGATGTTTACTGACACAATTGGTGGCGTAGATATTGCCGGAGTTTACTGCACACTCTGCGGCGCTGTGATTCCATATCGAACCGAACACAAGGGTACTAAATACCAGCTCGGCACCAGCGGGTTTCTATATCGCTCAAATAAATTAATGTATGACCAAGCAACACAATCTTTATGGAGTACATTAGAAGGAAAACCAGTTGTAGGACCACTAGTAGGTAAAGGAATTCAAATGGATTATTTAAGTGTAGTAACAACCACTTGGGGAGAATGGAAAAAACGTCATCCAGACACACAAGTTCTTTCTTTAAAAACAGGTCATCAAAGAGATTATGGAGAAGGAGTTGCATATCAAGAGTATTTCTCAGATGATGAGTTAATGTTTAATGTTCCTTCAGTAGATAAAAAATTAAAGAATAAACAATCTATACTAGCAATACGACTTCCAGAAAATTCAGATCAACCTCTTGCGATTTCTGTAAAATATCTTAAAAAAAATCCAATATATCAATCTACAATTGGCGATACTCAGTTTGTGGTGTTTACAGATAAAACGGGCGCAAATAGAGTGTATGATGCTACAAATTTAAATTTTTCTGAATACGACCAGCAATTTACAGCAACAGATAAAAAAGGTGGTAGTTGGACAGTATATGAAGATCGTATAGAAAACAAATCTGGAGAAATAAGACCTCGTATACATACTTTTAATGCTTTTTGGTTTGGGTGGCAAGCAGCTTATCCTAACACAAAATTAGTCAAGTAAAAAAGTAGAAGTATATACTGTGTAATTCATTTAAAATTGAGATTAAAAATTGCTTAATTTTGTAGTGTGTTTGAATGGATTTTTTGCGCTTTCGCGAAAGCGTAAACTTAACAATTACTCCATATAACAATAACAGAAGGATAGCATTGTGCAAAAGTCAATAAATAAAACAGTAGTAGTAGGATTAAGTGGAGGAGTAGATAGTAGTGTTGCCGCTCATTTGCTTAAAGAAGAAGGATATAATGTGATTGGTCTTTTTATGAAAAACTGGCACGATGATTCTGTGACAATTTCTGATGAATGTCCTTGGTTAGACGATAGTAATGACGCAATGCTTGTTGCCGAAAAATTAGCAATTCCTTTTCAAACAGTAGATCTTAGTGAGCAATATAGAGAACGCATCGTAAATTATATGTTCAAGGAGTATGAAATGGGACGAACACCTAACCCAGATGTACTTTGCAATCGAGAAATTAAGTTTGATGTCTTTATGAAGATTGCACTTTCATTAGGTGCAGACTATGTCGCGACAGGTCACTATTGTCAAAGAACATCGTTAACAATAGATGATAAAGAGATATTCCAACTTCGTGCTGGAGCAGATGGTAATAAGGATCAATCTTATTTCTTATGTCAATTATCACAAGAACAGCTTGCAAAAACATTATTCCCTATAGGTCATCTAGAAAAGCCTAAAGTGAGAGAGATAGCATTGAGTCAAGATCTTGTAACTGCTGATAAAAAAGATTCTCAAGGATTATGTTTTATAGGAAAAGTAAGACTTCCAGATTTTTTACAACAACAATTAAAACCTAAAGAAGGAGTGATCGTTGAGATTCCACAAGAACAAGTGTTAGAGATTTTAGGAGGTAATCAAGACAGTAGTACTTTTATAAAAGAAGATTTACCGCAACTAGCTCAAAAAAATGAGTATTCTCAAAACAAAGGAAAAGTAGTAGGTAAGCATCAAGGAGCACATTATTTTACAATAGGGCAACGTAAAGGTCTTGCTGTAGGAGGAACTCCAGAACCTCTTTTTGTGATTGAAACAGATGTAAAGGAAAATGTGATTTATACAGGTCAAGGTAAAAACCACAAAGGTTTATATCGCAAGGGTCTTTTTGTACAAGAAAACGAGATACACTGGATACGAGAAGATCTAACACTACAAGTAGATCAAACGCTACAGGTAGATGCCAGAATACGATATAGACAAACCTTAGAAAAGGCAACACTATATCGTGTAGAAGGAGGTTTATATGTCATTTTTGACAATCCTCAGTCTGCTATTGCCGAGGGTCAATTTGTCGCTTGGTATCATAAAGATGAATGTCTGGGGTCTGGAGTTATTTCGTAACTTTAAGGATAAGAATAATTGAACACTATTTGGATTTATACTAACTACCCATAAGAATGATTTTTTAAATAAAATGAACAGTTATGAAAATACTACTACTTTCTTTTTTTATTCTTATTTCATCATCTTCATTAGTATGGTCGCAACAAGACGCTTGGGTATTTTTTACAGATAAAGATGATGTAGAGGCATCTATAAATAACCCAATATCTATTCTTACTCAAAAAGCAATAGATAGGAAAGCATTACACAGTGTTACTATAGATGAACGTGATGTTCCAGTAAACGAGACATATATTACAGATATAAAATCTCAAACAGGTATTACAGTACTTGCAAAATCTAAATGGATGAACTGCGTTCACGTACGTGGCGATCTAGATAATATAGAAGCTTTAGAAAACCTAGACTTTGTAGCAAGTATAGAATATGCAGATAAGTCACTCACTAGAAATGTAGATACATCACTCTTTATAAAAGAAGATCCTCAAATAGCTCAAACAAGAGTTTCATATAATTATGGAGCTACAGAAAATCAAATCACAATGCTCAATGTAAATGCATTACACGAGCAAGATTATACAGGAGAAGGACTCACTATTGCAGTAATGGATTCCGGATTTCCTGGAGTGTCTACTAATGGTGGTTTTTCAAGATTGAGAGATGCGGGTAAACTTATGGATGGGTATGATTTTGTAGATAGAGAAGATAACGAGTTTGCTTTTACAGGAAGCACACACGGTGCTAGAGTAGTGTCAGACATAGCAGGATTTATAGAAGATCAATTTGTAGGAACAGCACCAGATGTTGCTATTTATTGTTTTAGAACAGAAGATGTAGCAAATGAAAACCCTGTAGAAGAATCATACTGGGTAGAAGCAGCAGAGCGTGCAGATAGTCTTGGTGTAGATATTATAAACACTTCGTTAGGATATCGCACATTTGATAACCCTAATTATGATTATACATACCAAGATATGGATGGAGAAACGGCTTTTATTTCTCGTGGAGCCACTTTAGCTTTCGAAAAAGGAATTCTTGTAGTCACCAGTGCTGGAAATTCTGGAGCAGGAATGATAAGTGCTCCAGCAGATGCTAGTGGAGCATTTACGGTAGGAGCGGTAGATAGTAATGGTAATTATGCATCTTTTAGTAGTATTGGACCATCTAGTGATGGTCGCACAAAACCAGATGTTGTAGCAAAAGGACAAAGTAGTGCTGTAATAGATCAAAATAATAATATAACTACAAGTAGTGGTACTAGTTTTAGTTCTCCTATTATGGCAGGAGCTATTGCTAGTTTTTGGCAAGCAAATAGAGATCGTTCTAATGAAGAAGTGATGGATATTATACGAGAATCTTCAAGTATTTTTGAAAACCCAACGCCAGAATTAGGCTTTGGAATTCCAGATTTTGAGGAAGCATTGGGAGAGGTGTTGAGTGTAAATGATAACGCTTTCGCGAAAGCGGAAACTCCACTATATAAAATTCAACCTAATCCTACGATAGATACAGCTGTTCTCATATTACCAGAAAACATTTCAAGTGTAGAAGTTGAAGTGTATGATTTATTAGGAAAAAAAGTCATTTCCTATAAAGCCGAAGCAACTGTTACAACAATACCTATTTCTAATTTAAAAAGCGGAATATATTTAGTGCAAATATCTGATGGACAAACAATAGCTACTCAAAAACTTATCAAGTCTTAATGAATAAAATCACTCAATTATTTGATATAAAATACCCATTAATACAAGGTGGAATGATCTGGAACTCTGGCTGGCGCCTTGCTAGTGCTGTCAGTAATTCAGGAGGATTAGGCCTTATAGGAGCGGCCTCTATGTATCCAGAGGTTCTTAAAGAACACGTTATAAAATGTAAAAAAGCTACAGATAAGCCTTTTGGTGTAAATATTCCTTTATTGTACCCTAATATTGAGGAGCATATGAAAACAATAGTAGACCATAAAATACCTATTGTTTTTACAAGTGCTGGAAATCCTAAATTGTGGACACAAGAACTCAAAAAACATCATATAAAAGTAGTACACGTTGTGAGTAGTGTAAAGTTTGCGCTTAAATCTCAAGAAGCAGGAGTAGATGCGGTAGTGGCAGAAGGTTTTGAAGCAGGAGGACATAATGGAAGAGAGGAAACTACAACCTTTACATTAATACCAATGGTAAAGGAAAAGATAAAGATTCCATTAATTGCAGCAGGAGGTATCGCAACAGGTCGCGGAATGCTAGCCGCAATGATCTTAGGAGCAGATGCTGTCCAGCTAGGAAGTCGTTTTGCAGCTAGTGAAGAGTCTAGCGCGCACCGACTTTTTAAACAAGCTATAATTGATACTCAGGAAGGAGATACAGCTCTCACTTTAAAAGAGCTAGCACCTGTACGTTTGATTAAAAACAAGTTTTATAATGAAGTAGCTGCTTTGTACCAAACAGGGCCTACAAAAGAACAATTAATAGAACTTTTAGGAAGAGCAAGAGCAAAAAGAGGAATGTTTGAGGGAGATCTAGAAGATGGTGAGTTAGAAATAGGTCAAATTTCAGGGCTTATAAATGAGATACAACCAGCGGGTAAAATTGTGTCAAATATGATTAAGGAATTTTTGAGAGCAAAGGAAGAATTAGTAAATTTAAATGACTGGAAATAATGAAAAAAACATCTTTTGTTCTTTTTGTAATATTCTTTATAATTAGTAAAAATGTAGGTTCGCAAACCTTAGATGATATTTTAGGTAAAGATTTATATTTTGAAATAAGTATAGAGAAAAAAGAAGAGTTTTACGATAAGGCAATAAAAGGGGTGTGTAATTGGGTGTGTAATTTAAACTCTGTCTGATTCATTTTTTCTTATCCATTTCGGGATTAGTCAAAACTTGTTTTTGGCTGATCTTTCCTGCTACACCTAGCATTACACATTTTTGATCTTTGTAGTAATCTTTTATTTCTTCTTTTATGTTTTGATTGAAACTTTTTTCTATATTAAAAACGTTCAGTCTTATTTTATCAATAGAATTTCCTTTTGTGATTGATTTGTTAAACTCTACTAGATACTTTTTGTTAGGCTAGAGCTTCCTCTACAACAACTACCTCCATTCCCTAACTTTAAATTGTTATATTTTTTTCAAATTCAGAAACTTTCACCCATTTACATATTCCTTTATTATTTGGTTTAGATAACTCTATAAAAAGTTGCGTTTTTGTCATTTTAAAGATGTATTCGATTTGTATAAAGTTAAATCTTTAATTTGTTCTAATCAACACTAACTCGCCCAGCAATTTCCTTAGCTCGCTCAATAACTTTGGGAACATCTCCATCTAGATAATCATAAGTAACTACAACTCCCATACGACGATAAGGTCTTGATGTAGGTTTTCCAAAAAGTCTAAAGTCGCTTTTCTCTTCACTTGCAATATTTTCTATTCCTGAAAAACTAGGGTTCTCAGAATGCTCCCTTGCTAAAATTACAGCGCTTGCACCTATACGTTCTTGCGTGATCTCAGCAATAGGTAATCCTAGTACAGCTCGTAAATGCAATTCAAATTCATTAAAATTTTGAGTATTTGCAAGTGTTACCATACCTGTATCGTGAGGTCTAGGTGAAAGCTCAGAAAAGTACACACCATCATCTGCAATAAAAAACTCAACACCCCAAATTCCTGCTCCACCAAGAGCGGCTGTAACTTTATCTGCCATTTCTTGTGCAGTTTTAAGGTGTTCTGGAAGCATAGCAGCAGGTTGCCAACTTTCTTGATAATCACCTCGTTCTTGCCTGTGTCCTATCGGAGGGCAAAACAGTGTTTTTCCATCTCTTTGTGTAACGGTAAGAAGTGTGATTTCATAATTAAAATTTACAAACCCTTCTACAATAACTTCTGCAACATCTCCTCTAGATCCTTCTTGTGAATAATACCAGGCCTTTTCTATATCATCTGGAGTTTTGATAGTACTTTGACCTTTACCACTAGAGGACATCAATGGTTTTACTACACAGGGAATTCCTATTTCTTTAACAGCAAGCTGTAACTCTTGAGCAGAAGTTGCATATCTATAGGTAGCCGTTTTAAGACCAAGGTCTTTTGTCGCTAGATCACGTATAGATTTACGATTCATTGTGTAGTTTGCTGCTTTTGCACTTGGGATTACCGTATATCCTTGTTTTTCATACTCATAAAAACGCTCAGTACGTATGGCTTCAATTTCGGGAACAATATAATCTGGATTGTATTTTTCTACCAAGCTATCTAAAGCATTACCATCTAACATATTTATTACTTCACGAGCATCTGCTACTTGCATTGCAGGAGCATTATCATAGCTGTCTACAGCAATTACTGTTTGTCCTAATCGTTGTGCTGCAATGACAAATTCTTTACCTAATTCTCCTGAGCCTAATAATAAGATCGTTTTTTTCATAGTGTTGCGCTTTCGCGAAAGCGTAATTTATTTAATTTATATAAAGGTATACATTCTTTTTGCGCAGTCTAATTTATAAAGATTTTTTAATAAGGTCGAC
>CALKZS010000088.1 GCA_938002835.1 uncultured Dokdonia sp.
TGCTAACAAGTACAAAGAAACCTTTGACAAACTTGGTAAAAATATGGCACAACTCAACACCTCTATGCAAGGATTAAGTTATATGGCTGGTGGATTTCCTGCTGGTGATGTTATTACAAATGTTCCTATTTTGGAAAAAAATGATGGAGACAATGATGATGAAGATGGATCTAATCTTGCTGGAAATATTTTTGGTTCATTAGATGATGTTTTAAATGACAGAAATGAAGAACCTAGAATTTTAAGAATATATGCGATATATGCGCAAGATCCTAGAGAAGGAGAAGAGTATAAAAAAGGTGATATTTTAGAGACTATATCTATTCCTCCTGATATAAGAGTAGATTTAATTATACAAGCTAATGGTATGGCAAACGGATCTATTGTAGATTTAGATCTACAAGAAAGATCATTTCATTATAAGCCTTTAAATAAAAAGCGTAGTTCTACAAGAGATGGATTATTTGAAGATATAGAATTAAAAGGAGCTAGTCCAGATTTTGAAAATGGAGGTTCTTATGATTTAACAGACCCCAATTATGCTTTAGATGCTGATGGAAACAGAAATGAAACCCCTCTTGAAGACAAAACTATTATAGAATTTATATCTAGAATACCCGTAGAAGAACTAGAAGAAGAACCAATGACTAACAGTTAATATTATTTATATAACAAAATGGATAATCCTAGCACTACTAACATCACAACTTCTGGAACGGTAAGATGTACTCCTCAAGACCCTAACTCTAAATTAAATACTGCCGAAGGTTCTATGCCTGCCTGTGAAGCTGGAACACTACAGGTAACGATGGGTATGTTTTTTGATGGGACTGGGAATAATAAATTTAACACAGATAACTCAAGAAACACAACAGATGATAGTTACGGAAATTCATATTCTAATGTAGCCAGAGCTTGGCAGTTTTACAAAGGATCTTTAAATGGTGTTCCCCTAGCAAATCCTCAAAAAAGTAATGATGCTGAAGGGCATAATTTTAATGTTTATGTAGAAGGCATAGGAACAAAAAAAGATAAAGAAGATTCTGGTATATTAGGATTTGGATTAGGTCAAGGTCTTTATGGTATTTCTGCAAGAGTTATAGAAGGTGGTGAATATGCTGCCAAAACAATTCTAGAATCTAATAGAGTAAAAGACACGATGAATATTATTAGAAAAATAGAAGTTACTTTTGATGTCTTTGGATTTAGTCGTGGAGCTGCTGCTGCTAGACATTTTATATCATTAAATACTCAGAGATACCCTAAAGTAAATGATGGAAACCCCTATTCTGGACTATTAAAATCATACTCTAGTCACCTAGAATATAGCGTAAATCAAATTTTTAAACAAGACAGAAAAATTGAAGTCGAAATACATTGGAGATTTGCTGGACTCTATGAAACGGTTTCTTCTCACGGTCTTAATAGAAGTGATGATGTAGGTGAATTAGGTTTAGATCAGATTTCTCAAGTTAAATCTGTTGTACAAATAGCTGCAGAAGATGAGTACAGAGAGAAATTCTCTTTAACTAATGTAAATAGTCATAGTAATGCTAGAGTGATAACTTTACCTGGTGCTCATTCTGATATAGGAGGAGGTTATTCAGCTAATAATATAAGTGGTACCCAAGAAAAAGATTACGTATTATATTTTATTGAATTTGGTAATAGACTGAATCTTCCCTCGAAACATATTGCCGAAACTAATATTAATGTTGTTAGAAAATGGTTTATTGATAATGGATGGTACAAAGATGACTCTAGATTAATTATTGAAACAAGAGATCCTTCTGGACAAACATCTGGGCATTTTAAACTAAAAGCTACAAGAACAGGAATTAAAAATGTATACAGTCATATCCCTTTGCATATTATGACAAAACAAGCTATAGCAAATGGAGTTAATTTTGACACTAGACTTTTATCTACCTATCCAATAGAGTCAGGTATTCTTTCTAAAATTTATAATTCAGGTAGCTCAGGAGTGAATTTAAACACATTAAACTCTGATGAATTACTAACATTTAGATATGAATATTTACATTGGTCTTCTAGACTATTTACTATAGCTGGTGGACACGATCCAAGGATAGTAGATTCAGAACCTAACTATCCAAAATATAAAAGAGAAACGCATCCAGGATAAATAAATAATCTCTTTTAAATCATATCATTTTGAATAATCATTATCAAAATACAAGTATTGTTATCTCTAGCCCAGCAAATATCTTCAGAAACTTAAATAATGCAAAAGATTATATGGCAGCTTGTAATGGTATTAATTGTATTTGTGATAGAGACTTCACTTCAAGTGAAATGTTAAAAATTATTTATGAGCTTAGGGATAAAACTAACTTTAAAACTCATAGAGAAAAGTTTTTGATTTAGAAAGGACTTAATTTATATTGTAATAGTTTTCAAAAAATAGCATTAATTAATTCCATAAGAATAACACCGTGACAGAAGAAGAAAACACAACATCAGGAACAGTTATATGCGCTCCACAAAATCCTTTTAGTGGTTTAAACACAGCGCAAGGATATATGGCGGCCTGTAATGGTGTTAGTTGTGTTTGTAATAGAGATTTTACTCCTGCTGAAATGTTAAGAATTATATATGAACTTAGGGACAAAACTAATTTTAAAACGCACAGAGAAAAGTTTTTTGATTTAGGTTCTGAATTTATGTCAAGTCTTAGAACCAACAACTTGTCTATAGATAAAGGAAAAGTTAGTCTTTTCACAGAACGTATAAATAGTATGTTTTTTAATTATAGAATAAATACCTGTAGAAGAAAAATACATTCCCTAGCTCAAATGTATGTCGAAACGGCTAGTTTTAGATCTACTAGCGAAAACATCTCTAGCTTATGTTCAAATTATGAAGGTGGTTGTGATTTTAGAGGTAGAGGAATGAAACAAATTACTCACGACTATAATTATTTAAAATATTATGATTTTACAACTAATAACAATTATAGTCAAGTATATGATAATTTAAGAGGTTCTAAAACAGGAGTTCCTGTGAGTGATTATCTCGACAAAGAAGATCCTATAACAAAAAGAACAATAACAACATTATTTTATAATCAAACTCTTAAACCTTTTACAAAAAGATTAGCTCAAGATCCTTTTTATGCATTTGATTCTGCTGGATGGTTTGTTTCTGTTCATAGACCACGAGTTCTAAATGCTATGGATAATGGATTATCAAGTACTGATGTAGAAAACGTCTCTCGTTTGATTAATGGAGGAACAAATGGTCTTGCTGATAGAATAAACAGAACACAAATATTAGATGATTTTTTTAGTAACTGTAATAATTTTTCTGCCATTTTATAATATAAGAACCAAAAAAAATAAAAGAATAGTTCTAATGCCATTTTTAGTAATAACATCGTGACAGAAAAAGAAAATGATTTGTTTTCTTATAAAGTTTTAAGTACTCATAACTTAATGGATTATAACAATTCTTCTTTAAAAATTAATACGTGGAAATGGCAGTGGCAACAAATAAATTCTAACCTCTAATATTAAGCATATAATTTTACTATGAAAGTATCAATAATTGACACCCCAAAAGAAATCAACATTAGTGATCAAAAAATCACTAAAAAAGAATTGTATGATGCGATTAATAAAGCTTCGACACATATAGATACTATAATAAAGTTATATAAAGAAAAAGAAGATAATTACATTGTTATTTTTTCTTGGCAAGACCGTAATAAATGGAAAATAGATTTTCCAATTCAACAACATAGAATACATAAACAACGCTATATAAGTCATAAACAATGCTTGCAGTTATCGCAAGAGATATTTGCTGGCAGAAATTCTTTAGACGACTTAATAGGCTTTTTAGATGTTCCTGTACGTCACTTTACATTAGATGAGATGCTTGACTTTAAAAAAGAAGACGAGATGATGTTAAACGGTCAAGATCCTGATCAATATTCTAAAAAACAACCTAAAGAGTTATCAAAACCTGAAACAGCACCGGTTGCACAACAAACACCTGCTGCTGCCCCAACTACAGAACCAGCAATTAAGAAAACTACACCTAAGCCTGTTGTTAAAAAAGCAACAAAACCAACAAGCACTCCTAAAAAACCTACATCACCTTCTACTACTGATGATGATATTTTTTTTAGTCTTTAACTAATCTATCAAAATCTCTAACAGCGCAATAGCAGCTTCACTAATCTTAGTTCCTGGCCCAAAAACGGCAGCAGCACCTGCATCAAATAAAAATTGATAATCTTGTTGTGGGATCACACCTCCTACAATTACCATAATGTCTAGGCGACCCAGATCTTCAAGTTCTTTAATTACTTGTGGCACTAATGTTTTATGACCTGCTGCAAGAGAAGATACCCCAAGTATATGTACGTCATTTTCTACCGCTTGTTTTGCAGCTTCTTTAGGTGTTTGAAATAAGGGTCCTATGTCTACATCAAAACCTATATCGGCATAGCCTGTAGCAACGACTTTAGCACCACGATCGTGACCATCTTGTCCCATTTTTGCGACCATAATACGCGGTCGTCTACCATCTTGAATGGCAAATTGGTTTGCGAGTTGTTGCGCTTTTGCGAAAGCGGGATCGTGTTTCATCTCTTTACTATATACACCACTAAATGATTGAATCTGTGCTTTATGTCTACCATAAACCATTTCTAAAGCATCAGAAATCTCACCTAAGGTCGCTCTTTCTCTAGCAGCAATTACGGCTAAAGCTAATAAATTTCCCGTATTATTTTTTGCAGCAGCTGTTAGATTTTCTAGTGCTTTTTGTACAGCAACCGTATTTCTAGTACTTTTTATATCTGCCAATAGTCGTAACTGTCCATCACGCACTTTTGTATTATCTACATCTAAAATATCAAGATGTTCATCTTCTGTAGGTCTATATTTATTTACACCTACAATAATATCTTGACCACTATCTATACGTGCTTGTTTACGAGCAGCAGCCTCTTCTATACGCAGTTTTGGGATACCCGCTTCGATCGCTTTGGTCATACCTCCAAGGTCTTCTACTTCTTGGATGAGTTCCCACGCTTTATGTGCAATATCATTAGTGAGTGACTCTACATAATAACTTCCCGCCCAAGGATCTACCGTCTTAGTAATATGAGTTTCTTCTTGAAGGTATATTTGTGTATTTCTAGCAATACGAGCCGAAAAATCTGTAGGTAATGCAATAGCCTCATCTAATGCATTGGTATGTAAACTCTGGGTTCCTCCAAAGGCAGCCGCAGTTGCCTCTATGGTAGTACGAGCTACATTATTAAAAGGATCTTGCTCTGTAAGACTCCACCCACTGGTTTGACAATGTGTTCTTAAGGCAAGTGACTTAGGGTTTTTAGGATTAAATTGCTGTACAATTTTTGCCCATAACATTCTGGCAGCACGCATTTTTGCAATTTCCATAAAATGGTTCATTCCAATGGCCCAAAAGAAGGATAATCTAGGTGCAAACGTATCAATATCCATCCCTGTTGCAATCCCTGTTCTTAAATATTCTAATCCATCTGCAAGTGTATATGCAAGTTCTATATCACAGGTTGCTCCGGCTTCTTGCATATGATATCCTGAGATAGATATGCTATTAAACTTAGGCATTTCTTTTGCTGTATACTCAAAAATATCTGAGATAATACGCATAGATGCAGCTGGCGGATAGATGTATGTATTACGCACCATAAACTCCTTCAAAATATCATTTTGAATCGTGCCCGAAAGCTTTTCTAAAGAAACTCCTTGCTCTTGAGCTGCTACAATGTAAAATGCCATAATGGGAAGTACCGCACCATTCATTGTCATAGAAACAGACATTTCTCCCAACGGGATCTGGTCAAAAAGCAATTTCATATCTTCTACAGAGTCTATAGCAACTCCTGCCTTTCCTACATCTCCTACCACGCGCTCGTGATCACTATCGTATCCTCTATGTGTAGCGAGATCAAAGGCTACAGACAACCCTTTTTGCCCAGCAGCAAGGTTTCTTCTATAAAATGCGTTACTTTCTTGTGCTGTAGAAAATCCTGCATATTGTCTAATTGTCCAAGGGCGACGCACATACATTGTGCTATACGGACCTCTTAAATTAGGAGCTATTCCTGCAACAAAATCTAGATGCTCAAGAGCTGATATATCTTCTCTTGAGTATACCTTTTTTATAGCAATATTTTCTGCTGTAGATACATAGGTTGTGTCTACAGTTTTTTGCTTGCTTGATGCTTTTTTAAGCGCGATATGTTGCAAATTTTTTCTACTCATTTACTACTTCAGGTTCTACAGCAAGCACTACTCCATCTAGCTGTTGGTAATAAGTGTCTAATGCAATATACATTGCCGCATATCTATTTTTTATAGCATTTCTTCCATAATTACGCATACGTGTTGCAAATAATTTTGGATCCATTGTATTAGTATCTACTAAGGCTTTTATAGTATTTGCTAAGTCTACATCTTCTATATTATTAATAATACATTGTACCGCCGGGTGCTTATAATTAAGATTGCTTTTAAAACCGTTTTTTATAAGGATATTTTGCTCCATTAATGCTTTATGGACCTCTAATGCGCTTTGACTCGCTACACGATCATACTCTGCTGTGCCTGCAAAACCTACATATAAAAAACGAGCATACCCTACATTTACCTGATTTCCTATATCTTCTTTATAGGCTTCTTGTATGTCACTCTCAAAAACATATAATGCTTCATTGAGCAATGCATTGAGCGCAGAGTCACATTGTATTACTTGCTCTTTTTCGCTATGCTTAAAATTAAACGTCGCTTTTTGCTCACAACTAGATAGTGTGATGATTAGAAATAAACTTAGAAGTAGTGTGTTTTTAATCATTGTGTTCAGTTTTTAATCGTTGTTGTTCCATCGTCTCAGAAAGCCTTTTGGAAACAATAGGTTCTATAAGTGTTTTACGTGGTTTTATTTTTAAAAATGGATAAAGTTCCAGATCATTTTTCATTCTATCTTCTTTATTAGGATGCTTATTTGTTCCCAATAATATGATTTTTGCTTCGTCAAACTGTGCCTGCTCAGAGGAAGCACTTTCTTTAATTTTACGTTGTATGGTTCCTTCTTTGAGTTGTTTTAAAAACCCTCCATTCTTCTCTATTTCTTTAAAAAGATCTAATGCTTTTACGGCAAGTTGTTCTGTAAGAGACTCTATATAATAAGATCCTTCTGAGGCATTTTGCACCGCATCAAAATAACTCTCTTCTTTTAAAATTATTAATTGATTACGAGCAATGCGCTCTCCAAAATCATTAGTTTTATGATACAATGCATCATAAGCAAGTGGTACAACCCAGTCTGCTCCTCCTAAAACGGCACTCATATACTCTGTTGTTGTTCTGAGCATATTTGTGTTATAATCGTATATGGTTTTATTACGCTTTGTGGGGTGTGCTATGATCTTAATTTTTGTACTACTTGAGACCTCAGTAAACTCTTCTAATAGTGTTTGAGCTACTACTCGCAACGCTCGCAACTTTGCAATCTCAAAAAAGTAATTGGTTCCTACTGCTACTTCAAAAACAACAGTATCTAATGTTAATTTTTCCTGACTACAGTGATGAAGATACTCTACCAAATGTGCAAGGCCATAACTTAATTGTTGTACCATTATAGCACCCGCATTTTGATATATGGTAGTATCTATAGTAATCTTTTTATGGCCTCTTTTTAAAATACCTGTAAGTTGTAAATAATCTTCTTTCAGATTTTTAAACCAATTGCCATCTCTTACTAAATGACCTATGACATCCAGGTGTATGATGATATTATACGCTTTCGCGAAAGCGTAAACCTCTTCATAAAACTTCTCATCTAAAAAGTGTAACTTTATATAAACAGGTATAGTATTGTTTTCTAGATGAGAAAACAACTCTGTAACATTAAAGACGCTTTCTGAAGTAAAATAGAGTGCTTCTGCTCCATTTTTTATGACCTTTTTTGCCGTTTGAGCAGCTTGTTTAGCATCTAAAATAAAGATAGGCGCTGCTATACACCAATAATCTGGCGTTATAACATCAAGCACATTTAGCACTTCATCTTGATGATAAAAAGGTTTTACATTGATCCCTTCATCACTGTTCCAGAGTAAGGTCTCATTATAATCTGCTCCTTTAAGGTCGTACTGTATCTTTTGCTTAAAAGCTTTTGAAGAGACAGGGTCAAAAGTTGAAAATAATTTAGTCTTCATCTGTCTTTGTTATACTGTCTTTGTACTCGATAATATAGATCTCTTCATTCTCTTTTTTCATAAGATATTCTTCACGGGCAAAACGCTCAAGACCTTCACTGTCTTTAAGCTGCTCTATCTGTTTTTTATCGGCTTCTATCTCACTTTTAAAGTAGTCTCGATTACCTTCTAACTTTTCTTTTTCAAGATTTAACTCTCTATGTAATAACCACGAGCTTCCATCAAAAAAAAACATCCAGACAACAAAAATGATTAAGATGAGCAAGTATTTATTGCTTAAAACTTTAAACCATTTTTTATCCTTTAGATCCTTGAGACTCATCCTAACAAATATATAAAAAGACTAGTTTATTCTCTCATTTATGATACTACGTACAATATCTACTGCTACAGTATTAAATCTATTGTTTGGGATAATAATATCTGCATACTCTTTTGTAGGCTCTATAAATTGCTGATGCATAGGTTTAAGTGTTGTTTGATACCTACTAAGTACTTCTTCTAGATCTCTACCACGCTCTGCAATATCTCTTTTGAGACGGCGTATGAGTCGTTCATCACTATCTGCGTGCACAAATATTTTTATATCAAAAAGATCTCTTATAGTGGGGTCTGTAAGTATTAATATTCCTTCTACTACGAGTACTTGTGTAGGGCTTATAAGTCGTGTCTCTTTTGTACGATTATGCTCTATAAAAGAATATATAGGCTCTAAAATCGAGCGTCCTTCTTTGAGCTCTCGTAAATGCTCACAAAGCAATGGAAAGTCAATCGCATTAGGGTGATCAAAATTAACTTTTGTACGATCTTCTCTAGATAAATGAGAAAGATCCTTGTAATAAGAGTCTTGTGATATGACAGCAACTTGACCTTCTGGAAAATCTGATACAATTTGTTGTACTACTGTAGTTTTACCACTTCCGGTACCACCACCTAAACCTATGATAAGCATACTATATTATTTTAAAAAAGTAAAGGTACTGGTTACCTTGTTATTTGTAACACAAATTATTTTGAAGGCTAATAGTAATCTTCAGTATTATATTCTAAAAAAGTTACCTCTCCAAAATCCTTTTTAGATTTTGATGTATGAGTGACTTTAATCTCATCATCTGAATCGTCATCTACAATACAAGAATAATCATCTTGCCCTATTTTATGTAAAAACCAATTATCATTAGATGTATCATATTTAAATGTTGTCACTATAAAACTTTTTGAACAAGCTCCATATAACTCTTCTATAGAAAAGTAATTATGCTTTATCGCCACACCTTGTAATGGATTTCCCACACCAGCACCTCCACAATTAGAACAGCCAACTATAGAGTTATTTATTGCCCGTAATTTAAAGTTTGGATATGAATCAATCGTTTGGAGTAAAACCACTTTTCGTTGGTATTCATCATAAGCGTCTTCTGGCTCTTCTGTGCTTTGAAGTACCACAATAAAATCATCTATTGCATCATTGGTTATATCTCCTGTTTTCCAACTTATTATACTATCGTTTTTAAGTGTTTTGCGTAAAAAAATCACTCAAATCTCCTAAAGTATCTTTTGCTTGAAGTTTAGTAATTGTCTGCTCTTTAGTTGTTTTTTCTTCTTTTACTTTTTTTTGATCTCCCTCTACTGCTGGATCAAATGGATAATCTAAGCCTGCTTCAGCTACTAATCCTTGTGGGTTAGAAGAATTTACTGTTGCTTCTTCTTTTTTTGAAGAATTACAACTGATAAATATGATTATAACTAAGGGTAAGATATATCTCATAACATTCAAATTTGTCATAAAAATTATATTTAAAATATCTTTTTACGCTTTCGCGAAAGCGTAACAACATCATTAAATAGTATCATCAGAAGTTCCCACTTGCTCTTCGTATGACGGATATAGAAACTTGTTGTATGGGAAACGAGTCACGTGTATTTCTCTCACACGATCATATACCTTCTTTCTAAAGCTTTCAAAATTACCTTTGTTGAGTGCAGATATAAAAATAGAATCACCATTTGTACGTGCCATCCAAGTGTTTTTCCACTCTTCTAATGTATAGTGAGCGCCTGTGCGTTCTACCATAAGATCTTCTTCATCATAATCTTCTGGAGTGTATGCGTCTATTTTATTAAAAACCATAAGTGTGGGTTTATCCATACTCTTAATCTCATCTAAAATACTATTTACAGAGGCGATATGATCTTCAAATTGTGGATGAGAAATATCTACTACGTGCAACAACAAATCTGCCTCACGAACCTCGTCTAGTGTACTCTTAAAAGAATCTACCAGCTGTGTGGGCAGCTTACGAATAAACCCTACGGTATCTGACAATAAAAATGGTAAATTCCCAATCACAACTTTGCGCACTGTGGTGTCTAATGTTGCAAAGAGCTTGTTTTCTGCAAAAACATCACTCTTACTTATGACATTCATCAAGGTACTTTTGCCCACATTTGTATATCCTACTAAAGCAACACGCACGAGTGCGCCACGATTACCACGTTGTGTGGCCATTTGTTTATCTATCGTAACTATTTTCTTTTTTAGTAAAGAGATACGATCTCGCACAATACGTCTATCTGTCTCAATCTCTGTTTCTCCAGGACCACGCATTCCTATACCTCCTCGTTGCCTTTCAAGGTGTGTCCATAGTCCTACAAGACGAGGTAATAAATACTCGTATTGAGCAAGCTCAACTTGCGTTCGAGCATAACTGGTTTGTGCTCGTTGCGCAAAAATATCTAGAATTAAATACGTACGATCTACAATCTTACACTTCAGAAGTTTTTCTATGTTTTTTTGTTGCGCTGGCGTGAGTTCATCATCAAAAATAACGGTTCCTACTTCGTGCTGTTCTACAAAAGCGGCAACATCTTCCATTTTTCCAGTACCTATAAAGGTTTTTGGGTTGGGGCGTTCTAGTTTTTGAGTAAATCGCTTGAGAACTTGGGCTCCTGCTGTATAGGCAAGAAACTCGAGTTCGTCAAGGTATTCTGTCATTTTATCTACAGATTGCTTTTGGGTCACAAGACCAATAAGCACACACGTTTCATATTCTATATTTTCTTTTTCCAGCATATTTTACAAAGGTAGCAAATGCAATGCAGTCTTTATTGTTTAAATTGGTATCCTCTTAAAGACCACATAGACATATGAACAATGATGCTATAGATGCAAAAAAGCAACAAACAACAAAAAAAATAAGTGTAGGATTTTACAATCTTGAAAATCTTTTTGATATAAAAAACAATCCTCAAAATCTAGATGATGATTTTACTCCCGAAGGTTTTAAAAAATGGAACAACTATAAATATGACAAGAAAATAAAAAAACTCTCATCTGTCATTTCAAAAATAGCAAGACAGGATACAGGTTGTGGCCCCTCTCTTCTAGGTGTTGCCGAAATAGAAAATAGAAATGTATTAGAAGACCTCATTAATGCTACTGATCTCAAAGATGAAGGATATGATATTGTACATTATGACTCTCCTGATGAACGTGGTATTGATGTTGGGTTAGTATATAAGAAAGAACACTTTCAAGTTATAGAAAGTGAACCTCTCACTTTGTATCTCACTGCCGACAATGGAGATAGAGACTATACCAGAGATATACTATATGTAAAAGGACTTCTTTCTGGAACCGAAGTTCATATTCTTGTAAATCACTGGCCCTCTAGAAGACTAGGAGCAAACGATACAATGGATAAACGCATCGCTGCCGCACAACGCAATCGCGAAGTGATAGATGGGTTACTGGAAAAAAATCCTGATGCACGTATTATCGTAATGGGAGATTTTAATGACGGTCCTCACGACGAAAGTATAAAAACACATCTCGCTCAAACAGATTTATACAATCCTATGTCTTATCTAAGTACTAGATACCAGGGAAGTCTTAATTACAGGTCTGAGTGGTTTACTTTTGACCAGATCTTAATGACTAACAATTTTTTACGTATGTATGATAATGAATTGTTTTATGATCGATCTGAGATTTTTAATGACTTTTTCTTAACAGAATACAAAGGAAAATTTAAAGGAAATCCTTTTAGAACTTACGCTGGGCCTAGGTATTTAGGTGGCTATAGTGATCACTTTCCTGTATATAGTATTTTTAAAGTAAAGGATCTTGAAGACAACGATTAATAGTAACAATTAAGTAAACTACTTTTTTGATTGAGTAATTAACTCTTTTAATTACATACAAGTATATTATTTGTGTGCAATTGATGCTTAAAATTTTATAGGTTAATTAAATTTATTAGTTTTATGCTCACTAAACAATCTTTTTATGAAATTATCTAAATTAATTTTCCTATTTATTTTTATCACTTCAACAACAGCTGTTATGGCTCGTGGCATCCCTATTCCTTATGGAGAATCTGAAGAGTTAGTTCTTGTAGAAGAGCTTCCTGACACAGAATTTTTTATGCTAGATGATGGTACATTTTTTGACCTTGGACAAAAATATACTATTAGCCACATCGTTTGGCTGGCATATAGTAATACAGAACCAGAGTATGTGGGCTATGCAGAAGATGGAGAGTCTTATCTAGATCTTAGTGAAGAGGAGCTTCAAGCCATTGTTCAAGAAGCAGGAATAACACTTCCAGATGAGTTAAAACCTACTTTTTTTCACAGGATTGGAGGTAAAATAGTTTTAGGAATAATTGCTCTTTTTATCATATACAGTATTTATTCTAATTACTTTGGAAAAGATGATGAGGAGGAAGAAGTTGTTACTCCAGAAAATAAAGAATAATTTTTATTCTTCTTATCACGGTTTAAACCACATAAAAAGCCCCATCATTTGTATAATGATGGGGCTTTTTATATTCTTTAAAGCTAAGTTCTAATTTAACGTGAGTTCGATATAACATTTGCTGTATATCAATTAGGTATAAAATAAATCAACTTACAAGCTTACTTTGATTATATAAAATGAGTTTTAATTAACTAAAAACGTAAAAATCTGACTTACATTTCAATAAACAACAAGCAACAAAGACATAAAATATCTAATAATCAAACAATTATCTTGTTTTCTTATATCAAACTCACGTTAATGAGAAAGCTGCAGTTGTTGCTACTTGTGACGGGTCAGAGAACAACTATTTTAAGGTCGTTACTAAAGGGCGTATCAGTAAAAAGGACTTGGATAAGGTCTTCAAAGGAAAACTAGATAAAGCAGAAAGTACTCTGTAGTGATAGCCATAGAAGTTATAATGCATTTGCAAAGAGTTTGGATATCAATCATAAGAAGTTTAATGCTTCTAAAGGACAACGAGCAGTAGAAAAAATCTATCACGTTCAGAATGTTAATAATATGGATATGAGACTAAGAAAATTCTTAGCTTCATTTAACGGAGTAGCTACTATATACTTGCAGAACTATCTGAATTGGTTCTTAGTACTTGAAAAGATTAAAAACTCAACTACTAGAATTACAACTGTAGCTGCTATAGCTTTTGCATCAAATACTGCGTGGATGGAATTTAAAAATATAGCAGCAAGCCATATTCTTTTTAGAACTTAGTTAAAAAATTTAATTATATCAACCCAAATTCTCTTAAAACGGCTACTAAATGGATGGTAGTTTGAGCATCAAACTTAACGCGTAAGTCTTTAAGACGTTTTTCTATAGCGCTTTTACTAGAAGGGTAGATCTTATCTCTAACAAATTCTTCTTGTATTTGATCTTGTGTTTTACCACTAGCAAGAAGTTTTAATAAATGTTCATCATAATCGCTTATAACAACAGTATTTGATTTTTTTAAAATAAGTTCTAATTGATCTGAGACAAAACGTTTTTTAGCAGCACAAGCACTTATAGCTTTAAGTAAATCCTTGCTTCCGTTTCTTCCCTTACATACATAGCCATCTACCAGACCACTGGACCATAATGATTTTATGGTATGTAGATCATCTTCTACGGTAAATGCAATGGTTTTTATATCAGGTAATTCTTTACAGACTTTTTTTAATAATTCTTGGCCTGAGTTAATATTTGTTTTTCTATGATCTGGTATAAAAGAGAGATCACTTATAAGTAAGTCATATGATTTATCTTCTCTTTCGGCTTTTTTTAACTTTAGATAGGCATCATCACAATAAGTTGCGTGATCTATGTGAGAAATATCTAATGATTGAAGCATACTCATCGTGCCAATATTTATGACATCTACATCGTCTACTACAAGTACTTTTTTAAACATAGTATAAGTATTGGATTACGTTGGTATTTTGATATGGGCACTAAAACCTAATCTTGATTCTTTGTCAAAAGTAAAAGTTCCATTAATAGCTTTTATACGGAAATCCACATTATTCAGGCCACTTAGGTTTAAAGAAGCAGTATTTTTAGGGAAGCCTTTTCCATTATCCTTATAGGAAATAGAAAGTGCTTTTTTTGCTTTTACAAATGCCAGACTCACTAAGGTGGCTTCACTATGTCTTTTCATATTTACCATAAGCTCTTGTAAAGACCTATAGAGTTCAATTTTCTTTTCATTAGAAAAGGTTTGCCAGTTTATAGTATCATATCCTTTTAGGATAAGTTTTGTGTTTGAAGGAACTAAACTACTCAACATTGATTCTAGAACATCTGCATAGTTAGATTCTAAATCAATTTCATTGTATTCTTTTGAGATATCGCGTGTACGTTTGTAAATCTTATCTAGTTTATCTACAATAGCAGGAGAGGTATTTTGTGTTTCAAGATCAGACATAATGTTGTATACCTCATTTGCAAGTTCATCGTGCACACGTTTTGAGAATTTACGTTCTGTATTATAACGTTCTAGTAATAACCTGCGTTTTGAACGTTGTCTCTGTAAAAAATAGATACTACAACCTATAACAATGGACAAAATAGCAATATATATAGCGTTTTGTTTGTCTTTTGTTTTTTTGAGAATTTCTATTTCTTGTAATCTTTTAGTAGCAACTAGCTCTTCACGTTCTCTACGCAATTGATTATTTTGATATTTTGTGCTGGCATAAATATTACGGTTTGCTTTTATAATATCATCAAGGTTTTGTTTTGTCTCTTTATAAAGAATGGCTTCTTCAGTGAGTGTACTCTTGGTCGTTTTTTTTAGATCTATAATAATATCTAGACATTCTAAGACAGCAACAGGATTATTAATATATATGGCATTTTCTAATGCAGTTGCAGCATAAGAGATCGCTTTGATAGTGTCTTTCTTTCTATAGTATTCAGAAAGATGGACATTACTTGCAATAAGTCCAGAACGGTCTTTAGTTTTTTTACGTTCTTTTAAGGATGTAAGCATAAGTGACAGGGCTTTTGTGTCACTAGGATTGTTTAAAAAACGGGCATAACCATAGTTGTCTCTCACACTAGCCGAAGGTTTATCTTTAAGTAAATCTTCATATTCAGAAATTGCTTTTTTATAATCTCCTTTACTTACAGCTATAAGGGCTCTATCGTTATAAGAGGGCCTTAATAATTGTTTTTTGTCTAAATCAGGATAGGAGCTATTTTTAATAAGGTCAATTTCTTTAGAGTTCCATCGTAGTGCTTCATCAAAAAGCTCATTATGTCTCATTACATCACTTAGTATACTATATACGTTAGAGATAATACTTACTTCATTAGTATTTTCTATATATGGGAGTGCATCTAGTGCTATAATCTCTGAACCAGTAAAATCACCAAGATGCTTTTCGTCAAATGCCATACTCATTAAACGCTCTGCTGCGTTAATGCTATCTCCAGAAACTTTATAGTAATTAAAAGAAGTGTTAAGATTTTTAAATGATTCTTTATAATTATGTAGTTGAGAATGATAGTAGCTAATTCTATGGTAGGTAATGGCTAGTCCTTTAATACTATCTTTTTGTTTAAGAAAAGGAATCATCTTTTCAGTATAGAAAATAGCACTATCATACTGTTTTTCTTTTCTAAAATAATTTCTTTTAGAATTAAAAAACGATAGTGAGTCTTTAGTTATTTCTGTCTCTTGAGAGTGTAAGTAACCTAGCCCTAAAAACAAAAAAATAAAGAGGGATGAAAAAACTCGTTGTCTCATCCCTCTAAATTAATCAATAACTATGTAATGATTAATGTAATTATTGTTAATTTAAAAGATGTGCTTGTTTAGCCCATTCTTCATTGTCTTCTTCTATATCAGGATCTGGATCTTCTACTTTTTTACCTGATTGTTTCCCTTATATAAAAGATAATTCTGTTTATTATCTTATTACGTCTAAGTGTGTACTATATAATTAGAAGTTACTAAACAATGGTTAGTTAATGTCGATAATATTTTAATTACTGTCTTCTTCTGCATCTGGATCTGGATTTTCTACTCTTTCTCCAGATTGTTCACCTTCAGTAGCTAATTCTGTTGTTTCTTGAATTGCTTCTGGAGTACAAGAATAAAAAGCGGTACTCATAAAAAGTGCGATGGCAATATATAAAATCGTTTTCATTGTATTGAGTTTTTTAAATATTAGAAATTGGGTGTATACCTAGTCTTTAAACTAGCATTAATAGTTGAGTTATTTTAAAATTTTTATAATACACAACTATAAATAGGAAGTAAAAATCTTAATACGTTAACTTTAAAATCTACTTCCTAAAGAATTTAATGTTAATCGTATTATGGATTTCCGTAATGATAAAACTTTTACATTTTCTTACTTGCAATAAAAAACAATGGTTATTGGTTTATCACTGGAGCAAATATTATATCTTTTTAAAAAAGAATAGCGAAATACCGCCGAAAGGTTATAGAAATACGTTTCTATGGCTTTTTAAATGTTAAAAATCAACTTAAAACAGTTTTATTATGAATGAAGAAAAAATTTACGGAGACGTTGTAAAAGCAGCTTTTGCAAAAGCACAACAAACTCAAATTCCTAATCAGAAATATAAACTTGCAAGTTATCTTACAACAGAAATACAAGAAATTGCTAATGTAATGGTAGCTTCTAGAACTTTAGTAAATTATTATGATCGTTATGTAGAAGGGAAAGAAACTACTAATAAACCTAAGCACGAAAACATTGAATTTTTGTGTCAGTATCTAGGTTATGAAAATTATATAGAATATATACAAAGTTTATTATTAGAAGAAAAAAAAGCGTCTAAACAAAAAATAACAACTGTGCCTCAAGAATTAGTAACGCCTATTAGTCATAGATACCATATCATTTTAGCAGTGTTATTTATTACAGGTGTTTTATTATCAGTTCATCTATCTAGACAAAAAGAATGTATGGTTTGGGTAAATGATCATTATGAGGTTATAGATTGTTCTGTAAAAAAGCCTCAAGAACAATCTAAATATGCTGTCGATAATAATGAAGTGCAACCTGAAATAAATAGGTATTATAGCATTACAGCGGTAGATTAATATAAAGTGTTGTTTTTGGTTTCGCTTTCGCGAAAGCGTATCTATATCTATCCTCACTCTTCTATAAAAAAATTATAAATAAAAAGAGCTTGTCTTTTGTAATGAACTAAGACAAGCCCTTTTCTAGTTAACACTTATAATTCTTTCTAATGGAATTACCATAGATTTTTTAAGAATAACTGATTTTGAAGTAACTGCCCAAACTGTCGTTTCTACTGTTTTTATTCCTTGATCATCCATAAATACAATTTTTACCTTCTCGCGCTCTAGATTACCTAGACTCATAGCTCTTTTTAGATCAAGACATCTATCATATATATCTTGCTTAGATCTTAAAACTTCTTGAGTTGGAAAATTCAAGAATTGTATTTGCTCTTTCTGGATTCTTTGTGTTTGACTGTTCATCTCCATAACTCTTATTTTTTTGTATTATTCTTATATTTAGTAGTGATTTGTTAGTATTAATTACATCTTTAAAGTATTTTAACAAAAAAACAACAATTGGCTAATCGTGGTTTTTATAATAGTGAGCTTTAATCATTAATACAATACACCATTTATTGCAATGATATTTTTATCATCTTACATAAGATTTTAAATAGCTGTAAACTACATTACTATTTTATATAATAGATTAAAAAGTTGTTTACCTTATTGGTAATTGGTACATTTATTTTTGATAAAATCTAAATAGTTTATCATCTAAAGTATTTATAATACATTTAATAATAAAAAAATATGAAAAAGTCAATTACAGCCAATTTTGAACAAGAAATGAGTACAACACGTCGTTTTTTTGATGCAATCTCTGATGAGTTTTTTTCTTACCAACCTCACGAAAAATCGATGGATGCTTCAAAACTTATGAACCACATAGCAACGATTCCTGGTATAGTACCTGCTATTGTTGGTGGATCTGAGTTAGATTTTAGTGCATTACCACCTTCAGAACCAGCAACTACAAAAGAAGCTATTATAGCACTTTTTGAAGCAAATCTGGAGCAAGCTAGAGAGGCGCTTGATAAATTTCCTGAGGCAGAACTTAAAGATAAATGGACATTAAAAAATGGCGAAACTACTTTTATAAATCAAGTAGCTAAAGAAGATGTGATGCGCAACTTGATAATTAGTCATACGATACACCACAGAGCACAACTAGGTGTATATTTACGTATGAATAATCTTAAGGTTCCTGCTAGTTATGTAGCTTCTGCAGATGAAAGTTTAATATAATTTAGTAATACTATATTCTTATAAAAAGATCAAACATAACGTTTGGTCTTTTTTTGTAAAATAGGGGAGATTATATATTCTTAGGGCTGTAGTTTATATTAGCTATGTTATTAGCTCTAAATAATTATCATTAATCTTCAGGAAGTTTTCTATTGCCCTTGTACTGAGTATCATCTCTTTAAAAGCATTTGCTTTATTGTTCATTTTTTTAAGCCTCTCTTTAACCTTATACCAATTCAA
>CALKZS010000089.1 GCA_938002835.1 uncultured Dokdonia sp.
TGTATGACGACACTCAAGATAAATTAAGTGGTGAGGCTACAAAATTAGATGGAAAACTTCAAGCTCTTATAGATAAGGAAGAAGCAGGAACAGCACTTTCAGCTAAAGAACGAAAAAGAAAGTCGAATTATGAAACAAACCTTAAAGCTTTTGGGATTTTTGGAAGCAGTACAGATGGTGCAATGGGAGCTTTGGGTAACTGTGAAAATTTAGTACCATTATATGAGAAAAGTTTTGAGCAAGAAAAAAATAATATTGCTTGGATAAGGAGCTCTGCTGGACGTCTTGCAGGAAAAGATTGTACAGATACTCCTTTATTTCAAAAGCTAGTTGAGAACTTACATAGATTAGAGCCTTCTGCAAAGAGTGCTAAATATTTAGGGATTCTTGCAGATAAAAAAGGAGATAGTAGGGCTGCAGAAAAATATTACCAAGAATCTATAAACCTTGAAACAGATCCAAAAGAAAGAGCAGATGCTTATTATAGACAAGCTGAAAAAGCAAGAAAATCTGGAAGTTTTGGAAAAGCAAGAGGTCTTTATAATAAGGCACTTTCAGAAAATCCATCTATGGGAATCTGTTACCTAAGAATAGCAGGTATGTATGCAAAGAGTGCAAACAATTGTGGGCAAACAACTTTTGATAAAAGAGCCGTTTACTGGTTAGCTGCAAGTACAGCACAAAGAGCAGGAAGAGTACAGCCGTCTTTATCAGGTACAGCAAATAAAACGGCAGGAAGTTACAGCGCGTTAGCTCCTAGTACTGCAGATGTGTTTAGTTCTGGAAAAGCAGGTCAATCTATAAAAATAGGATGTTGGATAGGCTCTAGTGTTAAAGTTCCTAAAGTGTAAGTGGGCTTCACTATAAAACATATAACAATATACTTAGTCACGGCTTTTGCCGTGACTTTGTTTTTGAGTTGCGATGGTAAAACAAATGAGGTGCTGGGAATGAATCTAAAATCTGATGCTCCTGCTACAGAAGGTCGAGGGATTAATATGATGTATATAGACTCTGGTAAAGTAACTGTGCATCTTAAGACACCTTATGTAAAGGATTTTGCAAACGCAATGCACCCTTATCAAGAGTTTCCAGAAGGAGTAGAGGTTGTTTTTAAAGATAAGGAAGGGAAAGAAAACACGATTACATCAGAGTATGCAGTGCTCTATAAAAGCACTAATCTTATTGATCTACAAAAAAACGTAAAAATTTTCACTAGCGATTCTACTACATTAACAACAGAACAACTGTATTGGAACCAAGTAAATAGTTGGATTTTTACAAATAATCCTTATACAATAGTAACAAAAGATGGTTCTAAAAATGATGGAACTGGTTTTGATGCTAATGAAAAATTTACAGATTTTGTATCTTTAGATAATATTACATTGCAAAATGTAAAAGAAAATTCCGACAATTTATGATGAGATATACAAAATATAGAGAATGGGTATATGCTGTTGTTGCAGTGCTGGCTTTATATAAGGTTATTACGCTATGGGGAGTAGAGCAATCTAGAGCATATCTCTTTCTGTTTTTTACAGCAGTGAGCATCGGTATGTTTTTCTTTAGCAGGCACTTCCGTAAGAAGTTTGAAAAACGAAAAGACTCTTAATGGACGAGATACAAGTCCAGCTAGTAATAATATGCTGTTCACTTTTCTTGTCGGCATTTTTTTCAGGAATGGAAATTGCCTATGTTTCTGCAAATAAAATCCATATTGAGATAGAAAAAAAACAAAAAGATTTTCTATCACATATTCTTAAAAAACTTACTAAAAGGCCTTCTAAGTTTATTGCCACAATGCTGTTGGGTAATAATATTGCTCTTGTAGTGTATGCATATTATATGGGGGTATTGTTGCAAGGGTGGCTTGAAGTATTTCCTTTTGGTGCTAATTTAATTTGGCTTAAAGCATTTGTAGATAATTTTAGTCTACTTAGTCAAACTATAATTTCTACACTTGTAGTTTTAGTTACTGCAGAGTTTTTGCCCAAAGTGTTTTTTCAGATTTATGCTAATAAGATGGTCAAGGTATTAGCAATACCAGCTTATTTTTTTTATTTATTGTTTCATTTTCTCAGTCTTTTTGTGATCTGGATATCAGATTTAGTGCTTAAATATGTTTTTAAAACAGACGGAGATGAGGTGCAATTAGCTTTCACAAAAGTGGAACTAGGAAATTATATCTCAGAACAAATGGAGTCTGTAAATGATGATGATGAGGTAGATACCGAGATTCAAATTTTTCAGAATGCACTAGAATTTTCAGAAGTAAAATCTCGTGATGTTATGATACCGCGCACCGAAATTATTGCCGTCGATGAGCGCACAACTCCAGCAGCTATTAACACACTTTTTATACAAACAGGATTGTCTAAAGTATTGGTATATAAAGATACTATAGATGATATTATAGGGTATGTGCATTCTTTTGAATTATTTAAAAAGCCAAAAACAATAAGTAGTGTACTAATGCCGGTAGTATATGTTCCAGAAACGATGTTAGTTAAAGATGTTCTTAATATGCTCACAAAAAAACATAAGAGTATTTGTGTTGTGATAGATGAATATGGAGGGACAAGTGGTATGATGACCATAGAAGACATTGTAGAAGAGCTTTTTGGAGAAATAGAAGATGAACACGATAGTATAGCGCTTATAGAAGAAAAATTATCAGAAACTCATTTTAAATTTTCTGCACGTCACGAGATAGATTATCTTAATGAAACCTATAAAATAGCGCTTCCTGAGAGTGAGAATTACGGGACATTAGGAGGTTTTGTAGTAAGTCATACGGAAGAAATACCAGAAGCAGGAGAAACAATAGTTATTGATAGTTTTGTTTTTAATGTCTTAAAGTCATCTACTACTAAGATCGAACTTCTAGAACTCCATATTTCTCAAGACTAATATTGACTTGTTTTTGTTTTTTTTTATAGTAGAAAATGGTATTTTCGCCCACTATTATAGCATAAACATTACACAATGGCAATTTTAAATAAAATACGTAGTAAGAGCATCTTCTTAATTATCATTATAGCACTCGCACTCTTTGCGTTTATATTTTCATCTATTTTTGATAGTGGTGGGTTTAATGCAGACAAGCAAAATAGAGTTGCTACTATTAATGGAGTGCATTTAGATCGTGAAGATTTTGCAACAAAAGTAGAGACACAAACATCACGTTTAGGAGTAAATGGTTCTACTACGCGTGCTGTAAACACTGTGTGGGAACAAGAAGTAAACCGTGTGCTTCTTGAAGAGCAATATGAGGCTTTAGGTATTCAAGTAGGAAAAGATCGTACTTTAGAGCTTTTAAAACAAGCACTTCAAAATGACGCTCGTTTTCAAGATGCTGATGGGTTTTTTAGTGAAGCAAAAATGCAAGAATTTATAGCAACACTTAAAGGAAGTCAAAATCCGAAGGACTATAATTCTTGGTTAATATTTGAAGAAAACCTTAGAAGCGCCGAAAAACAAACTATCTATAACAACCTTATAAAAGCTGGAGTAGGAGCAACCTTAAAGGATGGGGAAGTAGCTTATAAGTTAGATGGTAATACAGTAGATTTATTATTTGTTCAAGTGCCTTACTCTTCTGTTGAAGATGATAAAGCACCTGTGAGTAAAGAAGAAATTCAAGCTTACGTAAATGAACACAAAGATGAGTATGAGACAGAAGCAACGCGCTCTATCCATTTTGTGAAGTTTAAAGAAGAAGCTTCTTTAGAAGATGAGAACAATCTTAAGGCAGAGATTAATAAATTAAGAAAACCATATACATCTCATAATGGAGCAACTGGAGTAACAGAAACTTTAGATGGTCTTGAGACAACAAAAGATATCGAAGGGTTACTTGCCGAGAATTCTGATACTCCGTACGTAGATAGATGGTTCTTTAAGAAAGAACTTCCTGCTACTGTTGCAGATACAATCTTTAAACTTGATGAAGGAGCAATATACGGCCCTTATAAGGATAGGAACTATATGAACTTAAGTCGTGTAGTAGCTGTTCGTACAATGAGTGACTCTATAGATTCACGTCATATTTTAATTGATTATCAAGGGGCAATTACAAATACACAAAGAGGTCCAGTTCCTTCAAGTTCTACACGAACTAAAGGAGCAGCCAAAGCGCTTGCAGATAGTATACTTTCTGTAACAAAAGGAAATAGAGGAAAGTTTGAAGAGCTTGCAAAAGAATTTTCTTCAGATACTGGAAGTGGGGAAAAAGGAGGTGAGTTAGATTACCAAAACCCAAATCTATTTGCATCAGAATTCAGAGATTTTCTTGTAGATAACACAACAGGATCGCTAGGTATAGCAGAAACTAGTTTTGGTTTTCACATTATTGAAATAAAAGACAAGAAGAATGAACAAAAAGTAATGAAGGTTGCAACTATTGTAAAAGAGATTTTGCCTTCAGATAAAACGTTGTCTGCTCTTTATAATACTACTCAAAAATTTGAAATCGCAGCACGTGATGGAGATTTTAAGGAAGTAGCGACTGGAGATGGTTATACATTGCGTCCAGTATTGAGCATTCGTGCGATGGACGAAAACCTTCCTGGAGAAGGCCCTCAGCGTCCTATTGTAAGATGGGCGTTTGAAGAAGAAGCTAGTGTGGGAGATATTAAACGTTTTACGGTAAATGATGGATATATCGTAGCGCAAATTACGCGTAAAACACCAAAAGGAACTGAGCGCGTAGAAGATGTTTCTGCTCGTGTAACTCCAATTATACGTAATCAGAAAAAAGCTGAAATCATCAAAGGTAAATTTTCTGGAAGTTCTATAGAAGAGCTGGCTGCTTCTCAATCACAAACTGTAAAATCTGCAACATCGATCTCAATGAAGTCACCTACAATTGCAGGTGCTGGTAATGAGCCTAAAGTGGTAGGAGCTGCTTTTGGATTAGAGCAAGGAGCAGTGTCCTCACCTATTGAAGGAGATAAGGGAGTGTATATAATAAAAGCAACTAAATTTACTGAGGCTACACCTTTAGATAACTATAATAGTTATGCGACTCAAGAAACTCAAAAGACAAGGCTGGCTGCTGCAGGAAAGGCATTACAAGCTTTAAAAGCAGCTGCAGAGATAGAAGATAATAGATCTAACTTCTACTAGAAGAAAAATATCTTATCATTTAAAAGCGTCCAAAAGTTGTGACTTTTGGACGCTTTTCTTTTTAAATAGTATTGTTTTTTACGCTTTCGCGAAAGCGTAATATATAATCATAAGATCATATCGTTATATGAAACAATAGTATAAAACCCTTTGTTTTTAAAATACTCTATCTCCTTTTGAGTTCCTGTGGCTAATACAAAATCGCCACCCCAGCCACCTAAACTTTTTATAGTATGAGGATAATCTTGAAATAATTGAGATTTTATAGTAGGCGTTTTTAAAAGTTTACTTAAGTCTTTTTCGTGCTCATTTAATAAACGTTCAAAATTATCAAGAGAGTTCGCAGTTGCTATTTGAATAGTGCGTTCTGTAAAGTTAGTAACTTCATTTTTTAAAGTGTCTGGATCTAAACTTCTGTAATGGGCTATGCTGTTACGGCTGTTTTGTTTTCGATTTAAATGAACAAAGAATAAATGCGCTTTAAAGCTTGGATCAAAAACTATACTTTCTATAAAAGGAGGCTTTGTGTTGTTGTTATAAAATATTGCACTATTACTAGTTGCACACGCAATGTCATAACCACTACCTCCAAAAGTATTTTTAAGCAGTGTATATGGGTTTACCTTTGCCCATCTAGCAATATTAGAGATAAGTGTAGAAGATGATCCTAAACCCCAATTTTGGGCAAATTCTAAGGTAGAAGTTACATTAAAACCTTGTGGTGTATTTAGGAAGTTAGGATTAAGTTGCTGTGCGGCTTTTAAAATAGTATATAATCGTTGTATGACATCATCTTGAGATATAAAGCTGTCTGAAAGAGGTAATGTAAAAGAAGTTTCAAACCATACTGAAGTATCCTCTAAGACACTTTGCCACTGTAACTTATTATCATTATGAAAACGTACGTCAAGAGATTGTCCTTTTTTAGTGGGTAAGGCAAGTGCTTTTGCTCCATCGAGTACAAGATATTCTGAGGTGAGTAGTAGTTTTCCGTGACTGTAATAGGTGCTCAATAGAAGTTGTTTAGAGATTTGTAGTTAAAAATAATGATTTATGTTACGATCTAAGAACTTCTATAAATGAAACTACAGCGCTGTGAGTTACGGTATTTGTCTTAAAATGTTTGATGGTTTTTTCTTTTTCTTCTGGAGTTGCTTGTAACTGGTTTAAGATATTCATAAGATGCATTTTCATATGACCTTGTTGTATGCCAGTCGTTGTAAGAGATTTTAAAGCTCCAAAATTTTGTGCAAGTCCAGCCACAGCTACTATTTGCATTAACTCTTGTGCAGATGGATTTTGTAATAGTTCCATAGACCACTTTACGAGTGGGTGTAGTTTTGTGAGTCCACCCACGGTGCCTAGTGCTAGAGGTATTTCAATAGAGAAGGTAAAAATACCATCTTCTATATGTGCATCTGTAAGACTAGTATAATGACCATCTTTTGCGGCATATGCGTGCACACCAGCTTCTACTGCTCTAAAATCATTGCCAGTGGCAAGTATCACTGCATCTATACCATTCATAATCCCTTTATTATGTGTTACGGCACGATAAGGTTCGTGTTTGGCAATGGCCACTGCTTGTGCAAATTTATGAGCAAATGCAGCACCATCGATGTCTTTTTCGGTGAGGTCGGTTACAGGACAACTCACTTCTGCACGGACCACACAGTCTGGTACATAGTTAGATAAAATAGACATTATGATGTTGAGCTGTGATTCGCTTTCGCGAAAGCGTGTTTCCTCATAAAACCCATTCTTAAACGTTGTGGCAAATTGTTCTAAACAGCTATTTATAAAATTGGCACCCATTGCGTCTAAAGTTTCAAAGGTGCAATGTAGTTGATAGTAGTGGTCAAGACTATCAGTTTTATCTACAAGTGAGATCTCTTTTATGCCACCACCACGTTTTTCCATATTTATGGTAATGGGTTGGGCATCTTCTAATAATTGAGGTTTGATGTTATTGAAAAAAATGCGAAGATCTTCTTTGTTTCCATCATATGTAAAATGTACCTGTCCTACTTTTGTGGTGCCTAAGATGGTAGTCTTAAAACCTCCGCGAGTTCTCCAGAATTTTGCAGCTTTACTAGCTGCAGCAACTACAGAGCTTTCTTCTATAGCCATTGGGATGACATACAGTCTGTTGTTAATTAAAAAATTGGGAGCAACACCAAGGGGTAAATAGTAATTTGTAATAGTGTTTTCTATAAATTCGTCGTGTAGCTGTTGTAATTTTTTGTCATCATTCCAGTAGGAAGTGAGAAGCGTTGTAGCTGCTGTCGCATCTTGAAAATATGTTTCTGTAAGCCACGCTATCTTTTGCGATTTTGTAAGTTTTGAAAATCCTGAAATTTCTTTGGTCATTGCCCAGTTTTTATTGATGCAAACAAAGATAACGAGATTGTGTATAAACCTATTTTAAATAGGTTGCGTGCTTAATTTAGTTCTCAACATTCTGTTAGTATTTAACAGTAAAAGCATTATATTGTAATGTTTTTTTAGTAAAATTGGAAACTTATTTAGATTCAAACAACTTATGAGATTTTTATCTTTTCTTGTCGCTTTTGTTCTTGTTGCGACTCAGGGACTTACAGCCCAAAAAAAACAAATCAGTCTAGAAGATATATGGGCTAATAGCACGTTTAGAGCAGAACGATTACAGTCTATTCACTCTATGACAAACGGTCAAGAGTATGCCGTTCAAAACCTAGATAGAGCAACTCGTGTGAGTAGTGTAGCTATTTATAGCTATGAAACTGGTGAGAAAGTGGGCACCGCTATACGTACAGACTCAATTCAAGGCTTAGATTATTTTATAAGCTATGAGTATAGTCCTAATGAAAAGCAATTATTGCTTTCTACAAAACTACAATCTATCTATAGAAGATCTTCATTAGGAGAATATTATGTGTATGATCTTGCTAGTAAGCAATTAACAAAAGTTTCTAATGATTTAATTCAAGAGCCCACCTTTTCTCCAGACGGATCAAAGATTGCCTATGGAAAAGAGAACAATCTATTTGTATTTGATATTGCAACAAAAGAGACAACTCAATTTACCTTTGATGGGAAGAAAAATAGTATCATTAATGGGATTACAGACTGGGTGTATGAAGAAGAGTTTGCTTTTGTAAGAGCTTTTGATTGGAGTGCTGATGGAAAGAAGATCGCATACATTCGTTTTGATGAGACTAATGTTCCTGAATTCTCGATGGATGTTTATGGTGATGAACTGTATCAAAAACAACAAGTATTTAAATATCCTAAAGCAGGGGAGGCAAATGCAAAAGTGAGTATTCATATTTATACATTACCAGAAGATAATGTAGGTGTTAGTGTCGTGAAAACCTCAGCAATTGGTATGAGTAATATAGATGCATACTATATTCCAAGAATAAAATGGTCTAAAGATCCAAATGTACTTTCAATACAAGTGTTAAATAGACATCAGAACGATCTAAAACTGTTGTTTTTTAATGCAGAGACTAATAAGTTAAGTCAGGTATTGAGAGATACAGATAATGCTTATGTAGATGTTACAGACAACTTAACTTTTTTAAATGATAATAGTTTTATCTGGACGAGCGAAAAAGATGGTTGGAATCATATCTATCACCACAATGCCGATGGATCTTTAAAATCACAAGTTACTTCTGGTAATTGGGAAGTGACAGATTATTATGGCTATGATGCAAATACTAAACGTATTTTTTATCAGAGTTCAGAAAATGGTTCTATCAATAGAGGGGTGTATGCCATTGCCATAGATGGTAGTGTTAAACAAGGGCTTGCTGTACAAGAAGGAACCAATAGTGCAGATTTTAGTGCAAACTTTAGTAATTTTATCCTGAGTTATTCAAGCACTACAATTCCATATAGATTTACGTTAAATGATTCAAAAAATGGAAATCAAATACGTGTTATCAAAAACAACCAGCAATTAATGAATAAGTATAACTCTTTTGAGTTTTTACCAAAAGAGTTTTTTGAGATAGAGGTTAATGGGGCATCTCTTAATGCATATATGATCAAGCCATCTAACTTCGATGCTTCAAAAAAGTATCCTTTGTTTATGACACAATACTCTGGGCCAGGTTCTCAGCAAGTAGCAAACAAATGGTATACTGCAAATGATTACTGGTTTCAAATGCTTGCTCAAAATGGATACATTGTGGTATGTGTAGATCCTAGAGGGACAGGTCTAAAAGGAAGAGATTTTAAGAAAGTCACTCAAAAAGAATTAGGGAAGTATGAAGTACAGGATCAAATAAGTGCAGCCAAAAAACTTGGAGAACGTCCTTATATAGATGCAGATCGTATAGGAATTTGGGGATGGAGTTATGGAGGTTTTATGGCTTCTAACTGTCTTTTTCAAGGAGCAAACACATTTAAAATGGCAATAGCAGTAGCTCCTGTTACTTCGTGGCGTTTTTATGATACGATATATACAGAACGATATATGCAAACGCCACAAGAAAATGCTAGTGGATATGATAATAACTCACCATTAAGTCACGTAGATAAACTAAAAGGAGATTTACTGCTAGTACACGGTAGTGCTGATGATAATGTACACGTACAAAACTCAACAAGATTAGTAGCAGCACTTGTGCAAGCAAACAAACAATTTACTTATTTTAATTACCCAGATAAAAACCACGGAATTTACGGGGGAAATACACGTCTTCATCTATATACAATGATGACTAATTTTATTAAAGAGAAATTATAATCAACTACTATTAATTAATATTTATTTCTATGGAATTTAAATTTGGAGGTTCTGAAACCAACCAAAAAACAGTATTAGGGCATCCGTCAGGATTGTTTGTATTGTTTTTTACAGAGATGTGGGAGCGTTTTTCATATTATGGAATGCGAGCACTTTTAGTCTTATTTCTTACTTCTTCTTTACTTGACGAAGGATGGGGATGGGAACGCGCAGATGCACTCAAATTATATGGTTTTTACACAGGGCTTGTTTATTTAACTCCTATTATAGGAGGGTTTCTAGCAGATAAAATTTTTGGATATCGAAAGGCTGTTGTTCTAGGAGCATTAATTATGACTTTAGGACACGTTTTTATGGCAATAGAAACAGTTACTTTTTTCTATTTAGGTCTTGCAGGATTAATATTAGGAAATGGGTTATTTAAACCAAATATTTCTTCTATTGTAGGAAGTCTATATAAAACACAAGGAAAAGAAAAAGATGCAGGGTATACCATTTTTTATATGGGGATCAATGCTGGGGCTTTTTTAGGAATTCTTCTATGTGGGTATATAGGTGAAAAAGTGGGATGGAGTTATGGTTTTGGGTTAGCTGGTATTTTTATGCTATTTGGAATGTTACAGTTTTATTTTGCTCAAAAAATATTTGCAGATATAGGGTTGTCTCCAAAGCAATTAAAAGATTTTGATGATACTATTGAAGATTCATTAGAAGATGTAGAAGATGCAATAGAAGATGTAATTGAAGATACTAAAAAATCTAAAGTGACTCGAGATCGTATCATTGTAATAAGCATATTTGCATTCTTTACTATTTTCTTCTGGATGGCATTTGAACAAGCGGGAGGGTCTATGACCATTTTTGCTGCAGACTATACAGATAGGGTTCTTGAAGGAGGAGCGGCTTCGGCATTTAAAATTATTAATACTATTTTGGTAGTAGTACCCTTATTGATAATAACTATAGTTTTAGGGCTTTTATTTAAACAGACTTTCAAAAAGTATGCAATTTCTAATTTCTTATTAGCATTTAGTTTTGTAGCAATTTGGGGGATTGCAATATGGCTTATTCAGAATGATTTTAATACTAAATCTTACAATGTTGCATATACGGATGCAAATGGTGTAAAACAAATTGAAGGATTAAGAACAACAAGTGATTATAAACCAGGAGATGAGGTAAAAGTATCTGTATCCCAAGGAGTAGATTTTTATTTCTCTGATGATGAAAAAAATGAAAACAATGCTATTTCAGGTAATTACATAAAAGATGAAGATGGTAGTGAAGTAGGTATATATCGTAAAGCAGAGCTGTTAAGTTTTGAAGAAAAATCTGCCAAAGGATTGTTTTGGAAGACTGTAGATTATGCTATTATAAATTATAAAGACCTTTCAGGAAATATTCAGAATGCTTCAATTTATCTGGGTGATAAATATAAAACGAAAGAAGATTTTGCAAATCTAAGTGAAGAAGAAAAGAAAGATCATAAAGAATTATTAGTTGATAAAACATACGACTTGATTTTAAATGAAAGTATATCTTTTGCAGAGGAAGGTACGACTGCTAAAGTTACTGCGATTAATGAAAATGAAGTAGAGATTGCAGCCTCTTGGTTTGGTATTTTAAATTCATTTTTCATTATTGCATTTGCACCTCTTTTTTCTAAAATATGGGAGAGTAAGTATAATCCTTCAGGACCTATTAAATTTGCTATTGGGTTAGTTTTATTGGGAATAGGATTTGGAGCTCTTGCCTATGGATCTATGGATATTCCTTTAGGAGCAAAGACAGCTTCTGTAAGTATAGTTTGGCTCATTTTAGCATATTTCTTCCATACAATAGGAGAGTTATGTGTTTCTCCTGTAGGGCTGTCATACGTAAGTAAATTAGCGCCAGCTAAACTTGTAGGTCTTATGTTTGGAATATGGTTTATATCAAATTTTATAGCAAATCTATTAGCAGGATTGTCAGGTAGTTTTATTGATGCTATTTCAGAAAAGTATGGACTTACAACATTTTTCCTAATATTTACAGGAATACCATTATTGGCTGGTTTGGCATTAGTTGTCTTAAATCCAATGATGAAGAAAAAAATGCACGGAGTACGATAATCTATTTAATACATTAAAAAACGTTCCTAACTAATTGGAACGTTTTTTGTTTGTAAGTTGTATAAATGAACTTGGACTTAATTGTTATATGAAAAATTGGATATTACTATTACTACT
>CALKZS010000090.1 GCA_938002835.1 uncultured Dokdonia sp.
GGTGATTGATAAGACACACTACCCTCTGGCAGCACTTCATATGATCTCGATGGAATAAAATCGCTTTGCGTCATTATATCATTTTAATTTACGCCAAATATAGTAATAAGAAGGTTGAGCTTCATCGTTGAGAATTTCCTAAATTAGCCAGAAGTATCATTTGTATGGACAAAAAACTAATCTTTAAAATAATCATTAGCATTTCTGTTTGTATTCTCGTGGGAGCTGTGGGGTCTATTGCTACTCAAACTACTGTAGATAATTGGTATGTAGATCTCAACAAACCGTTTTGGAGCCCTCCCAACTGGATTTTTGCCCCTGTATGGATTACTTTATTTATTATGATGGGCATTGCTACAGGCCTTGTTTGGAACAAAGGGTTTTATCATAAGTGGGTAAAAACAGCAATGTACCACTTTGCTTTTCAGCTTCTATTAAATGGCTTTTGGAGCATTCTTTTCTTTGGTTTTAAACAACCCTTTATTGCTTTACTCAATATTATAATCCTCTTAATTCTTATAGCGCTCACTATTAAATGGTTTAAAGTAGTAGACAAACGAGCAGCCATTTTATTAGTTCCCTATATATTATGGGTTGTTTTTGCAACTGCACTCAATTTTGAAATATGGCGTCTCAACTAGATAGCTCAATAAGTTTTTTTTATTGTTTTACAGTTACGTGTCGTAGCAATTACACCAAGCTTCTTCTCAAAAAAATTGTTATTCCCTTTTGCACGACCGTATCCTTCAGGAACATATAGATATACACAATGCGGTGTCACTTTATGTTTTTCATCAGTAAGCACTAACGTATTTATTGTCTCAACAATACTAGTTTCTGGTATATTATGAAGTACTGTAAAATATGACTGTTCCATTATTTCTTTAAAAAAAGGCCATTCTTTTAGTATCTTCTTCTTCTCTAAACGTTCTGCTATGAGTACAATTACAGGTACTTCAAAACCGTAAACACTCACTATCTTTTCTTTTATTGCTTTCGCGAAAGCATAACAGTCACCATTTACTGCAGTAAAAACGATATTCTCACTTTGAATATAGGTTTGGATATGGTCAAAACCTAATTCTTTAAGATGAAGTTTAAGATCTACCATTTTGATCTTCTTCTTCCCTCCTACATTAATCCTCTTAATAAAGCAATATATGTTTGCCTTCTATTTTACTTTAAAACAATCTAAAGGTTATTTTCTCCAATAGATTGAGCGATTATATAACCTCCTGTCCAAGCGTTTTGAAAATTAAAACCCCCTGTGATCGCATCTATATTGAGTACTTCACCAGCTAGATAAAGATTAGGACACACTTTACTTTCAAAGGTCTTAAATTGTACCTCCTTAAGATCTACTCCGCCAGCTGTTACAAATTCCTCTTTAAAAGTGCTTTTGCCATTTACTTTAAAACGAGATTGCGTAAGAGCAATAGCCAGTAAACGAAGTTGCTTCTTTGTTACATTTGCCCATTTTAGATCTGTAGCTATATCTACTGTATCCAGCATACGTTGCCATAGCCTTTTAGGTAATTCTAACTGAGCATAAGTATATAATGACTGTTTTGGATACGTGTTTTTTAATTCTAGAAGTTCTTCTAGAGTTTCATCTGTTGTATAAAACTGACGCCAGTTAATATTTAATTCAAATTGATACTTAAAATTTGAAAGAATGCGCGCCCCCCAAGCAGAAAGTTTTAATATCGCTGGACCACTCATACCCCAATGCGTGATGAGAAGAGGCCCTTCAGATTGCAAAGAGCTTCCCACTACTTTTACAGAAACCTCTGTTGCAAGTCCCATTAAACCTTCAATACGCTTATCTTTAATATTAAACGTAAATAATGACGGTACCGCTGGAGTAATAGTATGCCCACATTTCTCAAGAATATTCCATATTTTAGGACTACTCCCTGTTGTTATGACTAGATACTTACAGGTAAAGCTTCCTTTAGATGTGTCAATATGATATGTAGGATCTTTTATAGATGATGTCTTGGCGAAAGCACTATTATACCCAAAATCTTTTACACTATGATTTTTTAAAATTTCAATATTATGATGAGCAGCCTCTTTTAAAAAACAATCAATAATAGTCTTTGAACTATCTGTATCTGGAAATATACGTCCATCTTTTTCTATCTTGAGACTTACACCACGCTTTTCAAACCAACTCATTGTATCTCCAGTCATAAAGGTGTGAAAAGGTCCAAGAAGTTCTTTCTCACCACGCGGATATTTTTTTGATAATTCTTTAGGGATAAATTCGGCGTGCGTCACATTACAACGACCACCTCCTGAAATCTTAACCTTATTAAGTACTTCTTTACTGCGCTCTAGAATTGCAATTCTATATTCAGGATGCTTTACAGAAAGATTAATGGCCGTAAAAAAGCCTGCTGCTCCACCACCAAGAATTAAAGCATCATACTTATTTTTCATCAAAAGATATTTTGAATTACAAAAGTAGTCTTAAAAAAAAACTTAATTAGATTTATTTTTTAACAAAACTCATCGCGACCGTTGCAAGGGCTTGAAACTGGGAGTTGCTACTCCTGTTAATCAAATGATCTATGAGCTGTTGTTGCCACAAGAAGAGATGTCCAGAAAATAGTGTAGGTCATTATTGGTCGTCATTTCGACACTAGGAGAAATCACATAATCTAACTCAGAAGTACAATTTAGAACTAGAAAAATACTCAAATGTTCTTACTGTGATGCGATTTCTCACATACGTTCGAAATGACAGTGTAAGCTCGACAATTTTCATTCCATATTTCGTCATAAATAGTTGTAAATTTGTCCTCTTAAAATAAGCTTTTTGCAAAAGCAAAAAGTCTTAAAAAACAGTCTCGATTCCTGACTTTTTTGTGTCTAGAATCGCTTTCGCAATAGCGAAATAAAACACACATTATGAAATACCACTTTAACAAGATAGAAGCCAGATGGCAAAAATACTGGGCAGAAAACGGTACTTTTCACGCATCAAACACTAGTGAAAAACCTAAATATTATGTCCTAGATATGTTTCCGTATCCTTCTGGTGCAGGGCTGCACGTCGGGCATCCGCTAGGGTATATTGCTAGTGATGTCTATGCGCGTTACAAGCGATTAAAGGGATTTAATGTGTTGCATCCTCAGGGGTACGATTCTTTTGGTTTGCCGGCAGAGCAGTATGCCATACAAACGGGTCAACACCCTGCCGTAACCACAAAAGTAAACATAGAAGGCGGTGTAGATAATCAAAATAATACGATTGCAGGATACCGCAATCAGTTAGATAAAATAGGCTTTTCTTTTGACTGGAGTCGTGAAGTGCGCACTTCAAATCCTGAATATTATAAATGGACACAGTGGATTTTTACCGAGCTTTTTAACTCTTGGTATAATTATGATTCCGACAAAGCAGAGTCAATAGATACATTGATTTCCGCTTTCGCGAAAGCGGGTAACGTACAAATAAACGCCGCTTGTGATGATACCATAGATCCATTTACTGCAGAACAATGGAACGCATTTTCAGATAAAGAACAACAACAAATTTTACTAAAATATAGACTCACCTATCTCGCCGAAACAGAAGTAAACTGGTGTCCAGCATTAGGAACCGTACTTGCAAATGATGAAATTGTAAATGGAGTTTCTGAGCGTGGTGGACATCCTGTAGTGCGCAAAAAAATGACTCAGTGGTCTATGCGTATTTCGGCGTATGCAGAGCGTTTAATTCAAGGATTAAATGGCATAGACTGGAGCGAATCAATAAAAGAAACACAACGCAACTGGATAGGGAAATCTGTGGGGGCTACAGTAACATTCCCCCTAATCCCCCAGAGGGGGACTTCTGACCGACCAGAATATTTAACTGGTGGAAATAATGCTAAACTTCTGCTTGAAAAAGCTAAAGAAATGAGAAATAATCCCACTACAGCAGAAGCTGCTTTGTGGGAATCTTTAAAAGGTAAGAATCTTGGTGACAAATTTAGAAGACAACATCCTGTAGGAGATTTTATACCTGATTTTGTCTGTCTTTCAAAAAAGTTAATCATCGAAGTTGATGGAAAGATACACGACACACAAATAGAACAAGATCAAGCTAGAACCGAAGAGCTAGAGAAATTAGGTTACAAAGTAATTCGTTTCCGCAACGAAACGGTTTTGGGTAATTTAGAAAAGGTATTAGAAACTATAAGTTCTGAATTAGAGAGCCGAATAGTACCCCCTTCGGGGGCTAGGGAGATATCAGTCTTTACAACTCGTCCTGACACTATTTTTGGAGTTTCGTTTATGACACTGGCCCCAGAATTAGACTTAGTACAAGAAATCACCACACCAGAACAAAAAGCAGAGGTTGATGCCTATATAGAAGCGACAGCAAAGCGTTCTGAACGTGAGCGTATGGCAGATGTAAAAACTATTTCTGGTGCATTTACAGGAGCTTATGCAGAACATCCATTTACTAAAGAGCCTATTCCTATCTGGATAGGAGATTATGTGCTTGCTGGATATGGAACAGGGGCTGTAATGGCCGTGCCTTGTGGAGATCAACGTGATTATGACTTTGCAACACATTTTGGGATAGATATTCCTAATGTTTTTGAAGGAGTAGATATTTCTGAAGAGGCTTTTTCTGACAAGGAAAAAACAGTCATTGCAAATAGTGATTTCTTAAATGGCTTAACATATAAGAAAGCTGTAAAGCTTGCTATTTACGAACTTGAAAAAATAGGCGCAGGCTCTGGAAAGATCAATTATAGATTGCGCGATGCTGTTTTTAGTAGACAGCGCTACTGGGGAGAACCTTTTCCAGTATATTATGTAGACGGAATGCCACAAATGATAGATGCAGCTCATTTACCTATTCAGCTTCCAGCCATAGAAAAATACCTTCCTACTGAAACAGGTGAGCCACCTCTAGGTCGTGCAGATGTTTGGGCGTGGGACACCGTTAAAAATGAGGTGGTGAGTAATGATTTGGTAAATGGAAACACAATTTTTCCTTTAGAATTAAACACGATGCCAGGTTGGGCAGGAAGTAGTTGGTATTTCTTTAGATATATGGAGAAAGCACAACGCGATGCTGTGTTTGCTTCAAAAGAAGCTTTGGATTATTGGGGTAATGTAGATTTATACATAGGTGGTTCTGAGCACGGTACAGGTCACTTATTATACTCTCGTTTTTGGGTAAAATTCTTAAAAGATCGTGGTCACGTATCTGTAGATGAACCTTTCCAAAAAATGATCAACCAAGGAATGATTTTGGGAACTAGTGCTTTTGTTTATAGAGCTGATGCTTCTATAATATCTTATAATGATAAAGATTCTAAGGATTTTGATAATTGGATTAAAAAACTAAATACAGTTTTAATAAGTAAGGATAAGATAGATTCTGAATTAAAAAAAGATGGGAAGTCTGATTTTTCTAATAATAAATTTACAGACTTAAAGGAAATCTGGGCTTCTGTAGAAGGATTCGATATTGAAAGAATAGCTATAAAGTTTACCCCTATCCACGTAGATGTTTCTCTTGTTAATGCTTCTGATGAACTAGATGTAGAAAAAGTTAAAAACTGGCGTGAAGAATTTAAAAACGCTGAGTTTATATTAGAGGATGGAGTGTACAAAGTAGGTCGCGAAGTCGAAAAAATGTCTAAGTCTAAGTACAATGTCGTAAATCCTGATCAAATCTGTGACCAATACGGAGCAGATACGTTACGTATGTATGAGATGTTTTTAGGTCCGCTAGAGCAAGCAAAACCTTGGAACACCGCAGGAATTACAGGGGTACATAACTTCCTTAAAAAACTATGGAAATTGTATCACTCTTCCCCCTCTGCCCCCAAAGGGGGGACTTCAGACTCTGAAGCGGATACATTTTTTGTAACTGATGATGCGCCTAGTAAAGACAGCCTTAAAACATTACACAAAACCATTAAAAAAGTAGAAGAAGATATTGAGAATTTCTCATTCAACACCTCTGTGTCTACTTTTATGATTGCAGTTAATGAGTTAGGAGCTCAAAAATGTACTTCGCGAGAAGTGCTAGAATCATTAGTGATCCTTATTGCACCTTATGCACCACACATTGCAGAAGAGCTATGGAGTAAACTAGGACATACAGAAAGTATCTCTGAGGCGAGTTTTCCTGTTTTTGATGCCAGTCATCTTGTAGAGAGTTCTAAAAACTATCCTATCTCTTTTAATGGGAAGATGAAGTTTACATTAGAGTTACCACTAGATATGAGTAAAGACGAAATTCAAGAAGTGGTAATGGCTCACGAGAAAACAAAAATGTATCTCGATGGACGTACTCCTAAAAAGATTATTATTGTTCCTGGAAAGATTGTAAATCTTGTGGGATAATTATATAACTACTTACATCTGTAAAGATCTATCTATTGTGATTTTTTACAGATGTAAGTAGTCATAATAATGCGAGTGACACTATATAATGACAGATATTGATCACATAGAAATCATAGGTCTTATTGCTGCGACGCTTACTACAGCAGCTTTTTTACCTCAAGTATATCAAACCTGGAAAACAAAGGACGTTTCTGGTTTGAACTTGCCTATGCTCGCAATGTTTTTGATATCTACGCTACCCACTATTTGACCTCTTGCATTGTTTAAGTTGCCTCGTTTTTTATACTTCACCCCTTTAGTTCTTGTAAGCCTCCATTCTTTTTATCTTCCCAGACAAACTGATATATCCGCTCAACTGAGACACAAGGCTTGTCTAATCTATTAGCATAACTAACTATTTGTTCTGGACTGTAATCTTGCACTAAGTAATGTATTACAGAGGTTTTTATATCCCCTGTAAAGATTTCTTTCTTATTTTTCTCAATATGCCTTGATTCACACTTCCTTTGAGCTAGTTCTGCCTTGTATAAACC
>CALKZS010000091.1 GCA_938002835.1 uncultured Dokdonia sp.
ATAAAATAAATCAACTTACAAGCTTACTTTGATTATAAAAAATGAGTTTTAATTAACTAAAAAAGTAAAAATCTGACTTATTTTTCAATAAAAAACAAGTAACAAAGATATAAAATACTTGATAATCAAATAATTATCTTGTTTCTTATATCGAACTCACGTTAATTTAGTTAGATTACTTATGTCTTTTGGAAGTTTACCAGAAAGATTATTAAAAAATAGATCTAGATATTCAAGATTATTCATTACTACTATCTCTTTGGGAATTTGCCCGTATAAATTATTGAGAGATAGTTTTAAAGATTTGAGTTCTTTAGGATATGAAATACTATTTGGTATTATACCTGTAATATTATTCTTGTGAAGATTAAAAACTTTAAGCGCTGTTAAATTTGAAATGCTTTTTGGTAAAGTACCTGATAAATTGTTGTTAGTTAGATTGATTTCTAAGACGTGATCATTTAAAATTGTTACCCCCTTCCATTGAGATGGATTTTTATTAAGGTCCCAAGAATGATACCACTGGTCACCATTAGTTGATGTGTAAATATCAATAAGAGCTTGCTTTTCTTTTTCTGGTATTGCTGCAGTAATAATTCCACAAATAAATAAAAGAAAAATAGATATAGTAATTTTTTTCATCAATAAGTCTATTAAGATTCAGGGTGTTGTAAATATAGAATGAAATATAAAACGAACTTAAAAATGAGATTTCTTTTCGATCAATAACACAAAAATTTAACATTTAAACGTTTAAATACGTATTTAAACGATGTTTTTGTAATTTTTAAAATTAAATCTTAAAAAAAAGCAAACTTCACTTTTTGAATAAAAAAAGCCGTCTAAAATTATTTAGACGGCTTTTAAGTATAGTATTGTTTGTTATAATCTATATAATAACTAGTCTTGAGGATCAGTTTCTAGATTTTTCATTTCTTCTTCAATCATATTATAAAATTGATCGATTTTAGGAAGAACATATATTTTAGTTCTACGGTTTGTAGATCTATTCTCAGCAGTATCATTTGCCACTAATGGAACAAACTCTCCACGACCAGCTGCAATAAGTTGTGCAGGGTTAGCGCCAAGAGTTACAAGTTCTCTTACAATTGCGGTACTTCTTTTTGCACTCAAGTCCCAGTTATCTAAAAGAACACCTTTTTTGTAAGGTACATTATCTGTATGTCCTTCTACTAAGGCTTCAAAGTCTGGCTTTCCATTTATTACAGTTGCAACCTTTCCTAATATTTCTCTAGCTCTAGTAGTAATTACATAACTACCACTATTAAATAACATTTTATCTGATAGAGATATAAAAACAACTCCTTTTTCTACATTAACTTCTATGTCCTCATCGTTAATTCCAACTTCCTTTTTAAGGCTTGTGACAAGAGCTAGAGTGACACTGTCTTTCTTAGTTAGTGCATCTTGTAGTCTATTTATTTTTAGATCCTTTTCTTTAAGGCTTTCTAGAGACTTTTCAAGATTAGTCGCACCTTGCTTAGTTAAAATAGTAAGATCTTTTGAGCTTTCAATAAGATCGTTTTTGTCTTTTTTAAGATCTCGAAGTTGCTCTTCTAAAGATGTAACACGAGTTTTTGCGCTCGCTTTTTCTTCAAGACAAGAGTTTAATTTTACTGTTGCAGAGTTAAGTAGGTCTTGCGTTTCTTGTTGTTTAGCTTCTAATGCTGCATATTCTTTTTTTGAAACACACGATGTTAAAAGTAAAGTTCCTGCAACAAATGCTATAAAAAATGATTTCATTTGAGTGTATTGATTTTGAAATTATAAATAAATATATGCAAAAAAGAGTTGTTAACTATTCCTTGCTAAGAGAAATTTATTTTTTGTTTTATAAGTTAGTATATGTTTTTTTCTTTTTTATATAAAAACTCCATACAATTGATGTAATAGCTGCGTATGGATATCTTGATTTTAAAGTTCTTCTAGACCTTACTAAACCAGGTAAATGATAGTAAAAACTAAAATGTGCTTTTATAATAGCAAAAGTATTTTTATACTTTCCTTCTAATAAAAACTTTAATCCTGCAATACCATCTAAATATAGTCTAGCAATTATGATAAATAACGCTTTAATGCCAGTTATATTTTTTACAATATTATATAGTGTATTTCTAAAGTTATAAAATGTTTTTTTTGCATTTGCGGTATCAAGCGTGGCACCTCCTAAATGATATACTTCACTCATACCAGAAGCTATTACTTTCTGTCCATTATTTTTTATACACCAGCATAGATCTATCTCCTCTTGATGAGCAAAGTAGCGCTCATCAAAACCGTTTACTTCCCAGAAATCTTTGGTTCTTACAAATAAACAAGCTCCACTTGCCCATTGTACTTCAATAGTATTATCATATTGACCAGTGTCTTCTTCACAGATATTAAAGATACGACCACGGCAATATGGATATCCCATACTATCTAAAAAACCTCCTGCAGCACCAGCATATTCAAAGTGAGATTTTTTATTTAAATCTTTTATTTTGGGTTGCGCAGCTCCTACTTTTGGGTCATTAAAAAGATCGATCATTGGTGTTAGCCAATTTTCTGTTACTTCTACATCACTGTTAAGAAGTACATATATATCTGCCTCAATATGTTTTAAAGCATCATTATATCCTTTTGCATATCCACCATTTATGTTGTTTTGTATAATTTTTATTGAAGGAAAATGCTTTTTAATGTATGATACAGAGGCGTCTGTACTGTTATTATCAGCAACATATACAGTAGATTGAGAAGAACTATATGTTACCACACTGGGTAAAAAACGTTTTAATAAGGAAACTCCGTTCCAGTTAAGTATGACTACAGCAATATTCACAATACAAATAAAAGGTATTTAGATCAATTGATCTTTTTAAAAAGAAGACTATTTTTTTAATAATTGATATGCTGGTAGATCTTGTAAAAATTGATATTTTTTTTGTTCATAATCCATCTGGCAATAATAATGATTAAGACCGTTAGTAACCATTAAATAAGAAGCATTTAAGGTAAGATTATATCTAGCAATTTGATCAAAGGTATCTTGGCCTATTGTAGCAGAGGGTGCTTTACATTCTATAATTAATGAAATGTTTCCATCGGGATAAAAAACAACGATATCATATCGTTTTCGGGTATTACCTACTATAATTTCTTTTTCAACATTAATCAAGCTTTGCGGATATCCTTTTTCTTTTACTAAGAAAAAAATCACGTGCTGTCTCACCCACTCTTCTGGTGTGAGCACTAAAAATTTTTTACGAATAGTGTCAAAAATAAACGATTTGTTTTCGCTATTTTTGAGCCTAAAGGTATATGCAGGAAAAGCAAGTGGTTGCATACTACAATAGTACTATTTCTTCTTTCAAAACCCAAAGGTGGAACAAGCAAAAAACATATTAACAGATATTAAAAATGGGATTATAAAACCTATTTACTTTTTGAGTGGAGAAGAACCCTATTTTATTGATCAAATCTCTAACTATATTGAAAATAATATCCTCCAAGAGTCTGAAAAAGGATTTAATCAAATGATATTATATGGAAGAGATGTTACCATAGAAGATATTGTGAGTAATGCAAAGCGATACCCTATGATGGCAGAGCGTCAGGTAATTATTGTTAAAGAAGCACAAGATCTCTCTCGTAATATTGAGAAGCTCTCTTCTTATGCAGAAAACCCACAACCTACAACAGTACTTGTAATAGCATTCAAATATAAAAAGTTAGATAAACGTAAAGGACTTTCTAAAGCTCTAAAAAAACACGGTGTTTATTATGAAAATAAAAAGCTTTATGAAAATAAAGTAGGAGACTGGATACGAGGTATTCTCAAAGACAATGGGTATAATATACAACCCAAAGCATCTCAAATGCTTGTAGATTTTTTAGGTAATGACTTGAGTAAGGTAAATAACGAATTAAAAAAATTAATGCTCATTTTACCTAAAGGCAGTGAGATCACACCGCAAGTTATAGAAGAAAATATAGGGATAAGTAAAGACTTTAATATTTTTGAGCTGCGCAAAGCTATTATAGAAAGAGATATTGTAAAAGCACAACGTATTGCTCAATATTTTACTCAAAACCCTAAAGATAATCCGTTAGTGTTAACCATAAGCCAACTGTATAGTTTATTTGTAAATATTTTAAAATATCAAGGGCTACCTCAAAAAGACAAAGCAACCGTTGCAAAAACCCTTGGTATATCTCCTTTTTTTGTAGGAGAATATAGTACAGCAGCTCACAATTATCCTATGAAAAAAGTGAGTGCTTGTATTGCAATGATAAGAGAGGTAGATGTAAAAAGCAAAGGAGTAGGAGCAAGCGCTTTTAGCAGTAATGATTTACTTAAAGAATTACTTGTTAAGATTATGAACTAATCTTGTAAACTACTACCTTTTCCTAGTTCTGAAGATATATCAATAGGAGGAAAAGGTAGTTAGTAACTATATTATGCAATTGCAATTACAGATATTTCTACATTTACATATTTTGGTAAGTTTGCCACCTCTACAGTCTCTCTTGCAGGAGCAGTTTCTTCATTAAAATACTTGCCGTATACACTATTAATTTTACCAAAATTCTCCATATCACTAATGAAGATAGATGTTTTTACAACATTTTCAAAAGTCATATTTGCCGCAGTAAGTATTGCTTTTAAACTCTGCATTACAAGTTCAGTTTCTTCTTCAATACTTCCTTTAAATAATTCTCCAGTTGTAGGGATAATTGCAATCTGACCGCTACTATAAAGTGTTCCATTAATTAAGGTTGCTTGGTTATATGGTCCTATTGGATCAGGAGCATTAGGTGTTGTGATTATCTTTTTCATTAGTTACGTTTTAAGTATAAATTTATTAGAGGCAATACGCTTTCGCGAAAGCGTATAAAATCATTTTATTTTCTATAATCGTTGATCTGGAGTACGACGTTTATCATACTTTATATCATTTAACAGGTTTCCAGAAATCCCTATAAAGAAATTCCAAGAAGTTCTGCTAGTATTAGCATTTACAGGTGGTACCCAACTAAAACGCATATTCCAACTTTCTAAATCTCTAACAAAACTAAGAGTTGTAAAGGTAATACCTGGGTTTGCTAAGTCAAAACCTGTTGAGCCAGAAACAGACCATCTATTACCCAATTCAACATCACCACTCATAACTATAGAGTGTGTAGATATCTCGTTTTGACGAGCACTATTAGTATACCCTACTTGATATCCAAAGCGTAAATTCCAAGGGACTTTAAAACGATAAAATTGCACTTCTCTTTCTTCTTCATTCTCATTTTCATTACCTTGTCTAGTACTATTTCCAGTAATGTCCACACCTTTTCCTAAGAGATCATCTGGTCTTCCTCCAGCGGCAAAAGTATCATTATCTTGCCGGTCTTTGTTTTCGTCATTATCTTTATTCTTACTCCCATCAAAATCTTTACTAGAAAAACTATACCCAAAGCTTGCTTGTCCAGCTGTCCACCTAAAAAGGCTTCCTCCATTCTCAATGTTAAGCGTATTAATTCTTTGGTTTGAGGTATTTATAGCATAGATATCTAATGTACTACTAAAATTAACATCTAGTTTATTTTGTACAATAGGGAAAGAACCGCTTATGGATATGGGTGCTAGTCTTAGGCTGTCTGCTGCAAAATTATATGATGTACTAAAGTTTAAATTGTTTATGAGGCTTATCTTTTTAGGTTCTATAGCTGTACTGTCCCTGTCTTTTACTTTTGCTTCTAGTGTGTTTGCAAGCGATAAAGAGATTGAATTTGATATTCTATTGCTAGGTGCTCCAAAAAAACCACCTTCAAAACGAGAAAATTCTTCTTCATCTGTTAGTTCTGTACTCGTAGGATCATCTGGATCATTTCTTAAGAAAGTTTCATAAAACTGACTAAATGCAGGTGTATATGACCAGTTTATAGAAGGTCTTACAACGTGTCTTATGGTTTGTATTTTACTTCCTTCTTTAAAATTAAATGTTCCATAAACGGTAGTTCCTAAACTTAAACCACCTCGATACGTTCTAAATGCATCAAAACCACTAATAGTGTCAGAAACCACTTCTAGGGTTTCATTATCAAAACTTTGATCTATTGTTTTTAAGACCCAACTTTCTTCAAAGTTTGCATTTACAGAAGCACTTATATAATTGAAGAGTTTAAAGTTTGTGCTTATAGGTATTGTGTGACGTATTCCGGTACGAGCATCTTCAAACATCTCTGCAGTAAAAAATTCGTCATCTGTTGTTGTAAAACTGTTATTTGCACTTACAGAATAACTTAGGTTAATGTTTTGTAACGCTCCTTTTTTAGAGCCAGACTTCCCTGCAAAAGGATAGATACGGTCTACACTTAATTGTGCATTAGGTAATGACATATTTATTACACCAGTATTTGCATTTTGACTGTGCGTTGCAGCAACGGTTAAGTTTACAGGTACAGTACCAGGAAAGGTTTTTGAATAAGAAACGGAAGAACTAAAGTTGTTATTTAAAAAGTTACCAGTATTTGCTTGGTTTAAGGATTGTCTAAAAAACTCACTACTTCCTAAATTAACCGAAGCAGAAAATCTACTATTAGGACTAGCCTTTGTATCTTGACTGTGATTCCATCGTATGTTGTAGTTGTTAGTCTCTGCAAAATCAGGAAACCCACGTTCACTCACAAGTATACGGTCAGAGCTGTAACTAAATCTACCACTAAATTTGTAACGCTTTTTATATTCACTATCTGCTCTAAAGGAAAAACTACCATTAGTATAATAATCTCCAGTGAGCGTAAGATTGATATAGTCACTTATTGCAAAATAATAACCTCCTCCTTGTAATGAATAACCTCGTTCATTTGATTCACTAAAACTGGGAATTAAAATACCAGAAACACTTCTCTTTTTCTCCATAGGAAAAAAAGCAAAAGGGAGTCCTATAGGTGTAGGTACATCTGCTATATACATATTAGTGAGACCTGCCACTAGCTTTTTACCAGGTACAAACTTTACTCTACGCGCTAGAAAATAATATTCTGGATCATCTAAATTATCTGAAGTAGTAATTTTTACATTATTCATAAACACTACAGAGTCATTAATACGTTTACTACGTTCTGCTTTTAGATTAATTTGTTGTCCGCCAGCTCCTTCTACACGAGCCCCATAAATAAGAGCTCGTTGTGTGTCAAAATTAAATTTGATAGAATCGGGTTGTACTTCTTCACTGCCTTGAATAAATACAGGAGCCTGTGAGTATTGTCCAGCAGAGTCTTTAATACCTTTTGCAAACACAGTATTAGTTTCATAATCTAGAATAATCTCACCAGCATTTATTTTCATATCCTCATAAAGCACCTCTGCTTCATTATATAAAAATATTTTTTTGAGACGCTGTGAGATGCGTTCATAGTCGGTAGCTTTATAGGTAACCTTATCAGTTAAGACTTCCTTTTTTTTCTTAATAGAGTCCTGTTTTACCCGCACGCTATCAGCTAGAGTTGCATTGTTAGTAGAGTCTTTTGCTTCAATAGTAGCTCCTCTAGCCTTCGTAAGTTTTCCTTTAGGACCTATTATTGTATCTTTATTTAGGTTTGAGTTTTTTAGTGTCTCAAGCCCAACTTTTACAGTAGACGAGTTAAGTGTGTCAGCTGTGGCATTATTATTGGTTTCTACATCTTGTGCTATAGCTATATTAGGACAGCATAAGCATAAAATTATAAGTATAAGGAAAAGTGCAGTTTTTGTTTGCAATATGATTAACTTATTTTTGTATTGTAAGCCACAATTAAAGTGCCAAAATTACGTATATTTTTGTAGGCTTGAAATGATTAAACATATTTTTAAAATATTATATGCAATACATCATTTTGAGTAATAACGTTAATAAGACATTGATTAGATATAAAAGATGCATAAGAAATTTAGAATTAAGACATTTTTAACAGTTGGGCTTCTCTTGATGGGAAGTTATTTTTCTGCTTTCGCGAAAGCAGAACAAGATCCATCTAAAAAGTTTAAAGTCGTATTAGATGCAGGTCACGGAGGAAATGATGGTGGTAATAAGGGTAATGGATATTCTGAAAAAGATATTGCATTAAAAATTGTACTTGCTGTAGGAAAAGAGCTTGAAAAATTACCAGATGTAGAAGTTATATATACTAGAAAGACAGATGTTTTTTTAGAACTATGGGAACGTGCAGATATTGCAAATACTGCAAATGCAGATCTTTTTATAAGTGTTCATTGTAATGCTCACTCATCTCAAGCAAAAGGAACAGAGACTTTTGTTTTAGGAATAAACGGTAATGCAAAGAATATGGCTATTGCTAAAAAAGAGAATTCTGTAATTTTCTTAGAAGAAAATTATGAAAAACGCTATGCGGGTTTTGATCCTAATAAACCAGAGACTACGATAGGTCTAGAATTAATGCAAGAAGAGTACCTTGATCAAAGTATCAATCTAGCTAGTTTTGTAGAAAATGAATTTACAGGCTCGGTAAAAAGGTCGAGTAGAGGAGTAAAACAATCTATTTTCTGGGTATTGCATCGTTCTGTAATGCCTAGTGTGTTAATAGAGACAGGTTTTCTTACTAATAATGAGGAAGGTAAATTCTTAAACTCAAAAGCTGGACAACAAAAAATGGCAAAAGCTATCTCAAAAGCCGTTACTACATATAAAAAGAGTGTACAAGCAAATGATGCTACAGAGATAATAGAAGAAGAAATTGATATAGTTAAGGTGATTAAAGAAGATCCGGTTGTAAAGACTCCTAATAGTATAGAAACTGAGAAACCAGAGATTTATAAAGACATTAATTTTAAGGTACAACTTGCAGCAAGTAAAAGAAAATTAGAACCCAAACCCTATAACTTCAAAAAGTTACAAAATATTTCTAGGGAGAAAGAAGGTGATCTTTACAGATATTATTATGAGTCTACAAGTGACTATACTCTTGCTCGTAAATTCTTATTAGAAGCTAAAAATGCTGGTTATGAAGGAGCTTTTATTGTATCATTTAATAAGAACGAAATCAAAGTGCCACTCAAACAAGTGCTAAATTAGTTTGTAGAAAATAACCACATTTTACAGAGATACCCTACATTTGCTTATTATAATTTAATATTATTTTGATGTCTAAAGAAATCAAAACTGCCATATTAGTAATAGGTGCTTTGTTACTTGTTATCTTTGGCTATAATTACTTGAAGGGAAACAATTTACTTGATAAGAGTAAGATTATATATGCTGTATATGACAATGTAGAAGGACTAGCACCATCTTCTCAAGTTACAATAAATGGTTTACCTGTAGGGAAAGTCCTTTCTATAGACTTTGCAGATGCAAGCGGAAAACTTATCGTAAAATTTGTTGTAGAAAAAGATTTTGAATTTTCTAAGAACAGTAAAGCCAGAATATATGGAGGCGGTATTATAGGTGGTAAATCACTTGCTGTAGTTCCCTCATATGAGAAAGGATTAAATGTAAAAAGTGGAGATACGCTTCCTTCTGAAATAGAAGAGGGTATTATGGAGCTAGTTAATGAAAGATTAACTCCATTACAAAATCAATTAGAATCTACTATCGTTAGCACAGATTCTGTATTGGCTGGTGTAAATGCTGTATTAGATAATAATACTAAAGCAAATTTAAGAGAAGCAATTGCAAACTTTACATATGCATCTCGAGAACTGAGAGGAGTTTCAAGCTCTGTAAATGGGTTATTATCACAAAATAGAGAGAAATTAGATCGCACTATAAATAATATAGATAAGATGAGTAGTGATTTTGCAAGTATTTCAGATTCATTGTCTAAACTGCAAATGGGTAAAATGATATCAGATCTTGAAAAAACTATTGCAGATTTTCAAGAAATCTCAAATAAGTTAAATTCTCCAGAAGGAACAGTGGGTAAACTTTTGAATGATGAACAACTTTACTTAAATTTGGATCGTACGGCAAATCAAATGGGTGATTTGCTTCAAGATATGAAGCTCAACCCAAAACGTTACGTACATTTTTCACTCTTTGGAAAAAAAGCTGGAGAGTATACCGCGCCTAAAGATTCGTTACAGTAGGGCGTGAGCTTAACTTACGTGTTTTATGCAATACATACCTAACATTTTATTTTGCATCGTGCTTCTAGCAGGTGTTGTTTTTTTTTCAAAAAACGTAAAAAAATTAATCCGAAATATAAAACTCGGTAGAGATGTAGATCGTTCTGATAATAAACAACAGCGCTGGCTTAATATGTCAAAAATAGCCTTAGGTCAGTATAAAATGGTAAAACGACCTGTTTCTGGTATATTACACGTTGTAGTATATGTAGGCTTCATAATCATTAATATAGAAGTACTTGAGATTATAATAGATGGTATTTTTGGGACACATAGAATCTTTAGCTTTTTAGGAGGTTTATATGACTTTTTGATTGCAAGTTTTGAAATACTAGCATTCCTTGTATTTGTTTCTGTGATAATTTTCTGGATACGTCGTAATGTAATACGCATAAAACGTTTTTTAAATCCAGAAATGAAAGGTTGGCCAAAAATGGATGGAAACCTTATCCTATATTTCGAAATGGCTCTTATGGGACTATTTTTACTTATGAATGCTGCAGATCTTCAATTACAACTTTTAGGAGCAGACCACTATGCATCTGGAGATGGTAGTATTACAGGCTCTTTCCCTATTAGTGGATATATAGCAACATTGTTCAGAGGAATGTCTGTAAGCTCTCTTATAATAATAGAGAGAGCTGCTTGGTGGATACATATTATAGGTATTCTTGTATTTCTAAATTACCTCTATTATTCAAAGCATTTACACATAATGCTCGCATTTCCAAATACTTGGTTTGCAAAGCTTAGACCCCAAGGAGCATTAACAAACCTTCAATCTGTTACAGATGAAGTAATGTTAATGATGGATCCTAACGCAGATCCATTTGCAGCTCCAGCAGAAGATGTTGCTGAAGATGCAGTTCCAGAAAAATTTGGGGCAAGTGATGTGACAGACTTAAATTGGGTACAACTTATGAACTCATATAGCTGTACAGAATGTGGTAGGTGTACAAGTGAATGTCCTGCAAATCAAACAGGTAAAAAATTGAGTCCGCGTAAGATTATGATGGATACTCGTGATCGTTTAGAAGAAGTAGGTAAAAATATAGATACAAACAAAGGTGTTTTTGTACCAGACGATAAGCAATTGTTAGATGACTATATCTCAAAAGAAGAGTTATGGGCGTGTACTACTTGTAATGCTTGTGTAGAAGCGTGTCCTATAGGCATAGATCCTTTAAGTATTATTGTAGAAATGCGTCGTTATATGGTGATGGAAGAGAGTTCTGCTCCTACAGATCTAAATAATGCAATGACCAATATTGAAAATAATGGAGCACCGTGGCCGTTTAATCAATTAGACAGAGGAAATTGGATAAATGAAGGCTAGGAAAATCTTTTTGATAGTGATGTTATTATTTTACGCTTTCGCGAAAGCGCAATCTTCATCGTCAAAAGATTATAGAAATGATAGTTTACAATTTAAGATGTATACTCGTTTGTATATTGGAGACCAATTACAGTTAGATAGCGTTTCAGTAAGAAAAGTATTTTGTAACTGGTGTACAGAACAACAGATATACGTATTAGAAGAGGAAGCAATGAGGCAATCTCTAGTAGAAAGACATAACCCAAGGTATAAAAAGCCGGGAGAACATAGACTAGCATTGTATGTAAGATTTAGTAAAGAAGACTTTAAAAATTTAAATAATAGAGATGAATAAAGAAGAAGTAGATAAGCTGTTAAGTGAAAAACTTGAAGATGGAGAACACGTGAGTCCTGTGTTACCAGAAGGTGTTAAAAACTATTTAATTGATATTGATGGTACTATCACAGAAGATGTTCCTAATGAAGAGCCAGAACGTATGGCAACTTGTGAGCCTTTTCCAGATGCTTTGAAAACATTAAATAAATGGTATGATGAAGGTCACCTTATTTGTTTTTTTACTTCTCGTACAGAAGAGCACCGTGCTGTAACAACAGAGTGGTTACATCGTCACGGGTTTAAGTTTCATAGTCTTTTAATGGGTAAACCTCGTGGAGGTAATTATCATTGGGTAGATAATCACCTTGTGCGAGCAACACGTTATAAAGGGAAGTTTACAGATCTTGTTGAGAAAAAAGTAACCATTGAGGTTTTTGAAGATTAAATAGTTCTTTTATCTTTATAATATAAATGCTAAGATATATAGACTTGCAATAATGCGGGGTCTTTAATAAAATAACTACAATGTAGTTTATAAATACTATGAGTGAACCATTAAAAGTACCAACAATGGCAGAATATCTTGCTCAAGGAAAACAACCAGAGGTGTTGTTTTGGGTAGGGTGTGCTGGAAGTTTTGACGATAGGGCAAAGAAGATAACTAAAGCTTTTGCACGTATCTTAAATAAGGCAAATGTAGATTTTGCTGTTTTAGGAGCAGAAGAAAGTTGTACAGGTGATCCTGCAAAACGCGCAGGAAATGAATTTTTGTTCCAGATGCAAGCAGTCACAAACATTGAAGTACTCAATGGTTATGAGGTAAAAAAAATAGTAACGGCTTGTCCTCACTGTTTTAATACGTTAAAAAATGAATACCCTTCTTTAGGTGGTAATTATGAGGTAGTACATCATACACAGTTTCTTAAATCATTATTAGAAGATGGAAGACTTACTGTAGAAGGAGGTAAGTTTAAAGGGAAACGTATCACCTTTCACGATCCTTGTTATTTAGGGCGTGCAAATGGAGTATATGAAGCTCCTAGAGATTTACTACGCAAGTTAGATGTAGAGCTTGTAGAAATGCGCAAATGTAAAACTAATGGTCTTTGTTGCGGTGCAGGAGGTGCTCAAATGTTTAAGGAACCAGAACCAGGAAATAAAGATGTAAATGTAGAACGTACAGAGCAAGCACTAGAAACTAAGCCTGAAATTATCGCAGCAGGTTGCCCTTTTTGTAATACGATGATGACCGATGGTATTAAGAGCAAAGAAAAAGAAGATAGTATAGAAGTTATGGATATAGCAGAAATGATTGCTTCTGCAGAAGAATTATAGAAAATATAGTGTCTTTATACTATATAGAAAAAGGAGTTCAATATTTAGCTCCTTTTTTTATATACTATAAACAATTAATCTTCTTAGGATGATCACTCTATAGATTGTAAATTTGTAATATATTTTATATCCCATTCTATGCTAGTAGACTTTACTACACTTCCAGATAATGCGCGTATCTGGCTATATCAATCAGATCATAAATTTACAGATGAGCAAGTTGCTCAAATACAAAGAGATCTCTCAACTTTTTTAACAAGTTGGACAGCTCACGGCTCTAGTCTTAAGGCTGGTTTTGAGGTTAAGTACAATAGGTTTATAATCATAGGTTTAGATCAATCGCAAGCTTCAGCAAGTGGCTGTTCTATAGATAGTCAAGTGAGATTTATACAATCTTTACAAGAAGAGTTAGGATTAGATTTACTCGATAAAATGAATGTTACTTATTATCAAAATGAGCGCATCCATTATAAACCATTGTTAGATTTTAAAAAAATGGCAAAAGAGGGTGCTGTAGGTAAAAAGACTATTGTTTTCAATAACTTAGTGACCACTGTGGGAGAATATAAAACAGATTGGGAAATCCCAGCAATAGATAGTTGGCATTCACGTTTTCTTTCTAAGGGAAAATCATAAATAAATCATTAACCTTCTACATAGTATAATCAAGTAAAGATTTGATATGCTTTTAGAAAAACATATAATAAACCTTTTTATTTTCATAATTTTAATGATAATTATCAGTAATGGTAGCGTTTTTGATTTGTACACTATATGTTAATGATAGTGGTTCAACAATCATTGATACATAAACTAATATTCATATATAAATTTCACCTTTTTCTATGCCATATAGACATATTTTACTTTTAGGGTTTTTTGCTATTTCTAGTGTGTGTAAAATGCATTCTCAAGAGAATTATCCATTATTTGCAGATGATATAATAGCACAACGCACTTGGGTAGATTCTGTTTATCAAGCGATGACTCCAAAAGAACGTGTTGGGCAACTTTTTATGGTAGATGTCTTTTCTAGTGATCCCAAGTCTAAAACTGATAAGATTAAAAAACTAGTAGAAGAAGAACATATAGGAGGGCTTATTTTTTCAAAAGGAACTCCACAAAAACAAGCAAAACTTAATAACGAACTCCAAGAGCTTGCAAAGACCAAGTTACTTGTAGGAATGGATGCAGAGTGGGGGCTTGCAATGCGATTAGAAGACACCTATGCTTTTCCTTGGAATATGACCTTAGGAGCAATACAAGATAACAAGATTGTAAAAAAAGTAGGAAGACGCATAGGAGAACATTCTAAGAGACTTGGTGTACATATCAACTTTGCGCCTGTAGTAGATATAAATATCAATCCCGCAAATCCTATTATTGGGAATAGATCTTTTGGCGAAGACAAGGTAAATGTAACAGAAAAGGCAATTGCTCTAATGGAAGGAATGCAAGAAGCTGGAGTTTTAGGAAGTGCAAAACATTTTCCTGGTCACGGAGATACAGATAAGGATAGTCACAAAACATTACCTACACTCACGTTTACAAAAGAACGATTAGAAAGTATAGAGATGTACCCTTATAAACCTATTATAGAAAAGGGAATTGCAAGCATTATGGTAGCTCATCTCAATGTGCCAGCATTAGTTCCAGAAGAAGGATTTCCTACGAGTATATCACCTACTATTGTCACAAAAATGCTTAAAGAAGACTTTCGTTTTCACGGTCTCATATTTACAGATGCACTTAATATGAAAGGAGCTGCAAATTTTAAAGATCCAGGAGATATCGATCTCGCAGCTTTTAAAGCAGGAAACGATATACTTCTTATAAGTGAAGACATTCCTGCGGCTTCTAAAAAAATATTAGAAGCATTAAGCGATGGAGAGATTACTGAAGAACGTCTAGAATATTCTGTTAAGAAGATTTTATATGCAAAATATAAAGTAGGCCTTCATAACTGGAAACCCGTTGTAACAGAAAATCTAATAGAAGACCTTAATACAACTCTAGATGATATGGTATATAGTGAAGCTATAGAAAATGCCATCACTGTAACAAAAAATAACGATGCTACCATTCCTGTGACACATCTTGACGAGAAGAAAATTGCTTATTTAGGTCTAGGAGATGATAGTGGTAACACTTTTAAATTACACCTTCGCAAGTACGCCGAAATTAAAAACATCAAAGCATCAACATTAGAAGAAGCTCAAAAAGCTTTAGAAAATTATAATTATGTAATTATAGGGTTTCATAGATCTAATGATAACCCTTGGAAGTCTTATAAATTTAAAGCAGAAGAGATACGATGGATAAAAGAGATAGCAAAAACTAAAACGGTAGTTCTAGATTTGTTTGTGAGACCGTATGCGATGCTAGATCTTAAGGATACAGAAAATATTGAGGCTATAATTCATAGTTACCAGAATAGTGTCATATCTCAAGAAAAAAGTGCACAACTTATTTTTGGAGCAATTCCAAGCAAAGGAAGGTTGCCAGTTTCTCTTGGATTTACACCACTAGGAAGAGGTATACAATCTGGAACTTTAAGAAGGTTAAAATATGGTATACCAGAAGAAGTAGGGGTAGATTCTAAAAATCTCAATAAAAAAGTAGATTCACTTGTAAATCTAGGAATACGAAGAGGGATGATGCCTGGAGCGCAAGTTCTTGTTGCTCGCAAGGGAAAAGTGATATATGAAAAAAGTTTTGGTTATCACACCTATAATAAAGAGAAACCTGTTCGTCCCGAGCATATTTATGATATCGCTTCGATGACAAAAATATTGGCATCATTACCGCTCATAATGGAGCTTGAAAGTAAAGATTCTATAGCTCTAGAAGATAAACTAGGAACTTTAATACCAGAATTAAAGAACTCAAATAAAGCAAATATAACCCTTAAAAAAGCGCTTTCTCACTATGGTCGTTTTAAGGCTTGGATTCCTTTTTATTTATATACATTAGATACTTTGAAAAATCCTTCAGATACGTTTTATAGAAATACATATTCTAGAGATTTTAATATAAAAATTACTGATGAACTGTATTTGAGATCAGATTATAAAGACAGTATTATCGATAGGATTGCAAAGACAGATTTGCGAGATAGATTATCTTATAAATACAGTGATTTACCTTACTACCTTATAAAGAAATTTTTAGAAGATCATTATGGTAAGAATATTGATCAACTATCAAAAGAGCATTATTATAATTCATTAGGAGCAAACTATACAGGTTATAATCCTCTAAAGCGTTTTAATAAAAATAACATTGCTCCATCAGAAAATGACACCTACTGGCGTCATCAAAAAGTACAAGGTACCGTACACGATATGGGAGCAGCGATGCAAAGTAATATGGGAGGTCACGCAGGTCTCTTTAGTAATGCAAATGATGTTGCAAAACTTATGCAAATGTATCTCCAGAATGGATATTATGGCGGTAAACGCTATTTTTCAAAAGAAACAATGAGTCGTTTTAATACCTGTTATTTTTGTGATAAAGGTGTAAGGCGTGGTGTAGGTTTCGACAAACCACAATTAAAAGGTAGTGGTCCCACCTGTGGCTGTGTCCCAATGACTAGTTTTGGACACAGTGGTTTTACAGGAACATATACTTGGGCAGATCCAGAAAATGAGCTTATTTATGTATTTTTATCTAATCGTACATTTCCAACAATGGAGAACCGTGCAATTATTAAGTCTGGCTTGAGAACAAATATTCAAGAAGTCATTTATGAGTCTTTAATTAACTAAAAAAAAAAGGTGAGTATGCTTTCGCGAAAGCGTAACTTAACCTTAAAATAGTATATTCTTTATGAAAATAGCCATAGTTTGTTATCCCACATTTGGAGGAAGCGGTGTTGTTGCAACCGAATTAGGAATTGCACTCTCAAAACGTGGCCACGAGGTACATTTTGTAACATATAAACAACCTGTGAGATTAGCATTACTTAATGATAACATCTATTTTCACGAAGTAAATGTGCCTGATTATGCACTCTTTCACTATCAACCTTATGAGCTTGCTTTATCAAGTAAACTAGTAAAGATCATAAAGAAAGAAAATATTGATATACTTCACGTTCACTATGCAATACCTCACGCATATGCAGGCTATATGGCAAAAGAAATGCTCAAGCAAGAAGGGATATACATTCCTATGGTAACAACCCTACACGGTACAGACATAACACTAGTGGGAAGTCATCCTTTTTACCGTCCAGCAGTAAGTTTTAGTATTAATAATAGTGATATCGTAACATCTGTTTCAGAGAGTTTAAAGAGAGATACATTACGTCTTTTTGAGATTACAAAAGAGATAGATGTTGTGCCTAACTTTATAGATTATCAAAATACAGATGATGTCTTTACAGATTGCCAGAGAGATCTAATGGCAAATGAAGATGAGCGCATTGTCACTCATATAAGTAACTTTAGAAAAGTAAAGCGCATTTCAGATGTTATAGATGTTTTTTATAGATTACAATTAGAGATTCCTTCTAAGTTATTAATGGTAGGAGAAGGGCCAGAACGCAAAGGTGCAGAACTACAAGTAAAAGAACTGGGTATAGAAGATCGAGTGAAGTTTTTAGGGAATAGTAATGAGATAGATAAGATTTTATGTTTTTCAGATCTATTTTTATTGCCATCTGAGGCAGAGAGTTTTGGTCTTGCAGCGCTAGAAGCTATGGTAAATAATGTTCCTGTAATTTCAAGTAATGCGGGAGGTATTCCAGAAGTAAATGTAGATGGCGTGACGGGATACTTATCTAATGTAGGAAATATTGCAGATATGGCTCAAAACGCAATACGCATTTTACAAGATGATGTGGTACTTGAAACCTTTAAAGAAAATGCAAAAAAAGAAGCGGCAAAGTTTGATATACAAAACATAGTACCGCTTTATGAAGATTTATATGAGAGAGCGCTTGTAAAAGTTTCCTAATACTAGAAGGTATATCGTATACCTAGTGCGATATCAAATTCTAAGCTATCATCAAAATCGTTAAGAATTCCTATTTCAGGTCTAAAATCTAATGATAATTGTAAAGGGAAATCAAAATTATACTCAAGTCCTACATCTCCAGCAGCATTTAAGAATAGCTCACTATCATCATCATCAAAACCTGGGAAATCATCATCTACATCAAAACTTCCTACAGATGCTCCTACACCAGCATACCAATTTAATCCTCCATCTATATTCCAAACCCATTGATATAACCCTGTTCCTTTTATGGCACTAAAATTATTACCTCTACGCCAGGAAAGACCTAATTCTAATCTATTATTTTCACTAAGAGCTCGTTGATAATTTACTTCAGTGCTAAACCCATCATTATCACCTATACGTATTCCTATAGCATTAGTAGAAAAGTTTTGAGCTGTGATAGTTGATACGGCCGCTATTAGTAATATGATAAACAATATTTTTTTCATAAATTCTATTTTTTGATTTAATAAATATAATATATGGAGTAGAACGTCAATGTATCGCTAAAATTTTGTTATACTTTTGAAATAATGAAAAATGCACTTGCTCAACTCTCAAAAAACCTCTCTGGTGAGTTATATTTTGATGATTTACACAAACGTATCTATGCAACAGATGCGTCAGTATATCGTAAAGTTCCTCTAGCAGTAGCATTTCCTAAAGATAATGATGATATAATAAATTTATGCCTTTTTGCTAAAGAGTATGCTACTCATCTCATCCCTCGCACTGCAGGAACCTCACTAGCTGGTCAATGTGTGGGAGAAGGAATTGTGGTAGATGTTTCAAAACATTTTACAGAGATCTTACATTTTGATAAAGAAAAACGTACCGTTACTGTACAGCCAGGAGTTATTAGAGATGCACTTAATGATTTTTTAAAACCTCACGGATTGTTTTTTGGACCTAATACGTCTACCGCAAACCGATGTATGATAGGGGGGATGGTAGGTAATAATTCGTCAGGAACCACAAGTATTCAATATGGTGTCACACGGGATAAAGTACTGCGTCTTGAGACTATTTTATCTGATGGCAGTACCGTTACTTTTGAAGAAGTAGATGAAAACTGCTTTCGCGAAAAGCGTGCTCTTAAAAATCTTGAGGGAACTATTTATAATGAAGTGTATAACACATATAGAGATCCTTCGGTTTGTCAAAATGTGATAGCTCATTTCCCTAAACCAAAAATCCATCGCCGTAATACAGGATATGCACTAGATACCATTGTAAATGC
>CALKZS010000092.1 GCA_938002835.1 uncultured Dokdonia sp.
GATAAAACGATGGTTTAATGGAGCAACGGCAAGATATAGAGGCATCAAAAAAATGCACACTCAAAACCTAATGGAGGCGATGTCTTATAATTTGTACAGAAATCCAGGGATACTTGCGTCTAATGCTAAAAATTAAGAGAAAATGAGCCTTAAAAACACTCATTTATGCTCTAAAACTAAAATGAAATCGAAAAATCGACTAAGTTTTGAACAAAAAAAAAATAAAAAATAAGAAGCCTCCTAGTCTAACTAACCTTTTGCAACGGTCTCAATTTCTGATTTTACTTTATCCAAGATAAAACTAGCAGTTTTTTCATAACTAAACCACTGATTACCAATTTAATATACGAAAGTTAAGTATAAAAACAATAATAAAATACTGATAATCAAAACATTAAACTCTTAACTTAATGACATTGAACGAGCGCTAGCTGAAAAATAGAGCCTATCTCAAAATATTATTTTTTAAAGATATAGACATAACTACTTCCCTATCTCAAGTAACTCACTCCATTGCGTGGTATATCTTGGGCTACGTTCTTCCTTAATGAGTTCCCATTGTTTATTACTCTTTTTAGTTCCTGATAACCCTGAGCTCACGGTAGATTTTCCGTAGCGATTGTTAATCGCATCAAAGGTTTTAATAAGCCTGGGATCTAGATGATCTGTTTCTTTAAAAAGGTTTCCTTGTATATGATTTTCAGGAATGAGACCTAGTAAGTTTACACCTACTTTTTTGTAGCGATATCCTTTTTTATAAATAAGTTGCAATGCTCGTTTTCCTTGTTTTATTAGGCTAAAAGTGTCATTTGTAGCTACATCTAAGGTGATGGTTTTACTGTTTCTGTATTGAGTATCATAGGCGCTATGATAATTTGTGGTAAGATATACTTGAAGATACGTGCAACAGCATTTTTGAGCACGCAGCACCTCACTCACTTCGCTTATATAATAGGCGCAGGCCTCTTCTATGGTTGCCAGATCTGATAATTTTTTACCAAAAGATTTTGCGGTTCCTATTGCTTTTTTATTTCGCGGAAGCGTATTAAATGTCATACACGATTCTCCCTTGAGTTCTCGCCATAAACGTTCTCCTACTACAGTCATTTCTTTGCGGACCCACGCTAGTGGTAATTGTGTAAAATCATATGCGGTAAATGCACCTACAGCAGCGAGTCGTGCAACGTGCTTTTTTCCTAACCCCCAAATATCTTTTGTAACGGCCCATTTTAAGGAGTCTATGCGTTTTTGCTCTGTATCCATCACAAAAACGTGATGGTGATGAGGGATTTTTTTTGAAATTCGGTTTGCGAGCTTTGCGAGTACTTTTGTAGGAGCAATACCTACTCCTACTGGAATACCTGTGTGGCGCACTACTTTATTTTTTATTTGCTCTCCATACTCTTGTAAATCTAAATACTCCATCCCTTTGAGGTTTACAAAAGACTCATCAATACTGTATACCTCAACATCTGGTGAAAATGTTCTTAAAACATTCATCACACGATCTGAGAGGTTTCCATATAATGTATAATTAGAAGAAAAAAGAGTCACCTCATTACTTGCTAATAATTTTTTGATCTTAAAAAAAGGCTCTCCGTATGGTATATGAGTAAGCGCTTTTGCTTCTTTATTTTTTGCTATAATACATCCATCATTATTGCTCAACACAACTACTGCGCGCCCTTTTAAATCTGGACGGAATAATTGCTCACACGATACATAAAAACTGTTACAATCTACCATTGCGATCATACCGCCTTGTGTATAATGTAAGTGATCACACCCCAAAGTTCAATCTTACCGCTATCTTTTGCAAAACGTTTTATATCAAAATCTCCTCCTATAATAACAAGAACTAACGTGTTATATGTAGGTTTTAATGTGCGATCTATCACTAAAATATCTTGATTAAGAATATTAAAATTTTTCCATTCGTCACCCTTTACTCTAACATAAAATGTAGCATCCTGAGAGCTTGTGAGTTCTTTATTGAGATCTATAACCGGCTCTCTGTAGTGTGTTGCAGGACTAGGAAATCCTGTTTGTACAGATGTATTTCCAGAATAGTTTGCAGCAGCTCTTTGTATTTTTTTTATATCTAAACTCATTATAATACAAAAATATGGATATATTCTTTATTTATGTATTTATTCCTAAATTATATTGCTTTTATTCTAAATGAATTAATAGAGACTGTTGCTACTTTTAGGGTTAGGTATGTTTCGCTTTCGCGAAAGCGGAAAAGTTTTATCACATCCTTTGCGGTATATTTGCTGTAATGAATTATCGTTATCCAAAGGAAGAAAAATTAAAATCTAAAAAGATCATTGACGCTCTTTTTATAGAAGGAAGGTCTGTAAAATCTTTTCCGCTTAGGTTGGTTTTTAAGAAAACCATTCTTCCTATAGATACAATCACAATACAAGCTGGCGTTTCTGTCTCTAAACGCAATTTTAAACGTGCTGTGTCTCGCAATCGCATAAAACGATTAATGAGAGAGTCATATCGCTTACACAAGCATCTAATTGACACAAAAGGGACGTATGCAATGCTTTTTATTTATACAGGTAGAGAAGAGCTCACACAGATGGATCTTCACAAAGCAATGGTTAAACTTTTATCCCGTTTTAACAACGCAACAAATTCTATTACTAAATCTATAGAAGCGGAGAAATAGACTTCCTTTAAAAAGAGAACTCTTCAATAGTACGTTAACTATTGAAGAGTTTTCTGAATCAAACAATCAAACACTTAATTTATTTAGTTTTCACTTAAGGCAAGTCCGGTTCTATTTTTTTTTACATTTTTAATGATATCTATATGCTCTGCAAACTTAGTAGACACTAACGTGTTTATGCTTTCATAACTAGTTGGTGATTTTTCATATGCGCTCTGAGCATAATATAATGATTTTTGTTTGTCTCCTTTTCTAAGGTATAACTCAATCATCAATAAATCATATGTGGTTGTCATAGAAAGTCCTTTACTTTCTGCTCGGTACTTAATATCATCTAATATGTCGATAAAATCTTGTGGTTTTCCTTTATACCCTTTTTCAAAATTATATTCTTCAACTTGCGTAGCAACAAAATCTAACGCTTTTTGAACTTTTTGTTGTTTAATCTCCTGATCAGAAGGTAATTCTAATATGTCTTCATACATAAACTTGTAAGATAGCTCATTATTAAAATATCTTTTATATAACCACATACCTTCTTCTGGATTATTGATATCCCAATTAGTACTGCTTCTAAAAGACGTTTCGTCTGCACCTGCTTTTGGATAAAGATCTACAAGAAGACGCTCCTCTTTTAAATCAATTTGTAAAGGGTTATAATATTTTTCAGAAGCTTGGGAGCTTAAAAGGTTTATCGAATTAATTGTTGTGGTGATTGCCATTATCTGATCTTTACCATTAAAAGCAATAAAAGTAGGCGAGCCATTATGCATTAAACTTTTTATTTGAAGATCCCCCTTTGCGACATCTCCATCATACTTTTGCCATCCTTTTTTTTCATCAAAAGCAACTTCCATATTTGTCTTTGTACCTTGCTTGGTAATTCTAAATGCTGGATACATTACATTATTTTCAAAATAATTTTTAAAGGTATGAACAACTGTTTGTGTTGTATTATCACGCTCTTGTAAATATTCTACCCCAATTTTTTTGCCTTCTATATAAGCAGCATAGCTAGTAGTTTGCCCTTTTGGATTATCTAAATATGAAATTCCTAAACCATCTTTTTCTCCACCTTCATAATTGCCTATAAAAGTTCCCTCCTTTATATTAGATTTAGAAAGCCCAACTTCACATCCTCCATTAAGACATTGAGCGTTTATACTCGTGATCGAACATAACATTATTGCTGGAATAAAAAGTAATTTAAAATTCATAATTTTCTGTTATTAGAGTTCGTAATAAAAAACAGACACATTTCTATTGGTATGTTTATCTTTAAATGCAAGTAAAAGAAAAAAAGCTTTAATTCCTATAAAAACAGACCAACTACACAAATCATAATTGTTTTTTTGTAAGAAAAAACTTGTTAAAATAATATAATTGTCCTGATAATAAGGCTTTTAAAAATTATTTTTTCTTTTAAAAAAAACGTATTTCATCTATGTTTATGCACCTTTTTATGCTCTTTTATTAATTATTAAGTAGTCTTTTTCTTACTTTTTTATTAATAAAAACACAAGTTTATCTATTTAAGCACAAGTGTATCGATGAAATGCACATATGACATTTGTTTAAAACAAAAGAATAAATGATGGTTATTTTATGTAAAATCAA